>SKGH01000029.1 GCA_007117575.1 Candidatus Kaiserbacteria bacterium
ATGTTTTAGTCAGTCACGAAAGAATATAAATGATCACGGAAACTGGAGCTGGGTGAGGAGTACTTGGTGGTACGATGAAAGGTTTGAGTGACGAAAGCAACAAAGAAATTCGCCAAACGCGCAAGTCCTGTTTTTATAGAAAACATCTTATAAATTAAGCTCAGTGTCTGATTTTTTGTATTTATCGTTTAGACAGAGAGTCAGTTGGGAAAATAACGTTGGGAAAATAACGAATATTTGCTTTTTCTATTAGTTTGTGAGTTAATTTGATTTGGGTATTCATCCGGAGCGAATAATGAAACTTTTTGTTGTGTTGTTGCCTGCCACAGATTCCTTTAACTATAATGATGTCCTTAAAGCGCTTACTCAAAGTGTTGAGGAAGCAAATGATCTGAAACCATCTAGCTATCAGGTTATCATCTTTGGTGAGTGCGATAACATTTTGCCATTTATGCAAGAGAAGGTCAGAGAGGCGTTAGGCCTCGGCGCTTCAGAAGGTGATTTTGTTATGACCGAGACGTTTGAGAAGTTTAGAGTGTGGATTGATAAAATGCACGAAGCTGAGAAATACTTCATTATCGTTGACGCAAAGGACGGCTTGTTGGAGCGACTTTATGAATCAGGATTAATCTGCACCCGTCCTGATTACAGCAATGTGAAAGTGATATGCTCCACTTGAGGTCTTGACTTAATATAATAAGTATAAAAGTTGATTGTTGATAGACAGGGCTGTGGCTACGCTCTGTCTTCTTCCTTTTTATTGTTTGAAAGATTATATTATTATTTAATTTTTTTGTTTGGATTTTGAGTTTTTGAATTTATTTGTTTGTATCTTTGCCAAGCTAAAGTATACCAAGCTAAGGCAGAGAAAGTGGTTGCCAAACCACCAAACCAAAGTTGTAGAGAAATGAAGGTGGTGGCAAATGAAGAGAGTACTAAAGCAGATATGATGCTGGTTGAAAGAACAGGTTTTTGTTTAGTGATAAGGGAAGGTATTAAAGCTAGGAATAGCACTAATTGTCCAACTCCTAACACCCAGTCTTGCCATGATAAATCAAACATGTGGGCAGTATAGCATGGTTATATGTCCGGCTATAAAGTTTTTTCATATCCGTAAAAGTCACATAATGACGGAAAGTCGGGATAGGTGTGTGTTGGGGTGGATAATAAGAAAAATCAGTATTGTTTTGTGTTATTTTTATAATAGTTTGATTTATTAATGAGCTTTTAGATTAATTAATAACAATATTCAATATGCATAAAATAACTTGGCAAAAATTTATTAGTATTCGTAGATTTATTTTGTTATTAATGATCGCATATGCTTTTTTTAGTCTGGGGACTCTTTTGCATACCGCCTTCGCCGATTCTGAACCCTCTGCTTTAAACAATGTATCTATAGATATTTTAAGTGAGGAAGCAGAATGGTATGGTGTAGGTGAAAATGTGCACCTACGTTTATTCAGAGATAGAGAAGTGAACGAAACCGCTAACGTAACTCTAACAAGTGAGACTGGAGGAGAATTTGGACCAGCCAATCTTTCAGAATGTACCGGCGGTGGCAGTTTTGAATTACAAACTGTTACCATAAGTAGCAACTCTAATCAGAGAGCATTTTGTTATCGCAATGAAAACATTGGTACCGATACTATTACAGCCGTTTTTTCTACCAATACAGGTGAGACGGCTACTGCCACTTTGTCCATAAGAGTGGGGGAGATTGTTGAAACGGAAGAATCTGATACAGAACCGGAGCCGTATCCAAATGAAGATGAAGGACAGACACCTGCCTTACCAGATGAGGGTGATGAGGAAGAGGTTGAAGACGAAATTGGTGGGGAAACAAAAGTCGAAATAAACTACTACTGTCGAGCCACAAATGATCGCAATAGACCATTTGAAAGAGTTCGAACAGACCAGAGAATGGCCACTTCTCTGAGTCAGAGGACAACACCTCATCGTTTGGATATTGTTTTTAGTGAACGCGAAAGTAGTAGACAAAATCTAGACGAGCGCTATCTGATAAACGGTCAATTAATGACAGGATACGACATCTTATTAGACGGTTGTAGGGTGACGCGTCTTCCACAATACAGGATGCGATAATTAAACTTTCATTTTATTTGGTTATTGATTTATGCAAACTCTAACTTCTGTACTTGCTTTTGTATACAAGGAAACAGAGAAAGGTCTTTCGTACTTACTTTTAAGTGAGAAAAGTTTAGGAAAAGATTTGCTTTGGCGAACTTTCAGTTGTTTGCCTGAAGATGTTGATGCCAAAATTGGTTTCATTCACAGTACCCTTAAAAAGGATCTCGGTATAAAAAAAACTATTTTGGTAAAAGGGCCACTTTATTCGTTTAGAACAAATGTTTCTGAAGATCAGATAATTACTAATTTTGTCTATGCAATTCAGGTACCATCAGAAACCGTTGTAAAATTGGGAGTAGAAAGTACAGATTATTTGTGGCTCAGCGCAGAAGATGTTTTTGAGTTGTTACCCGATACTGACGATTACCATAATTCTCTTTGGTTTGTTAACGCTTACGCTTTAAGTCGCTCTAAGTAAATGCTCTGTTCTAAAGACAGATCGTGATTAATTTGAATAGTTAACCTTGATTGTGCTGAAACTATGACAGGAGTATAGTATTCTTAATATGCATAAGCCTTTAGCTGAAAAAGTCAGACCTTTAAGTATAGAAGAGGTTGTGGGGCAGGATCATTTGATTGGTCCTAATGCTCCTTTACGTAAAGCCATGCAAGAGGGGTACGCTTTTTCTTTTTTGTTGTGGGGACCTCCCGGGAGTGGTAAGACCACCATATCACGTATTTACGCGTCTAGTTTAAATTATAAATTTTATGAATTGTCAGCTGTTTCTGCCGGTAAGAGTGATATACAAAAAATTATAAAAGAAGGTGAGGGTTTAAAAAAGATACTTTTTTTGGATGAAATACATCGTTTTAATAAAGCCCAACAAGATTTTTTGTTACCATTTGTTGAGAATGGTGATGTGATACTGGTAGGTGCTACCACCGAAAACCCTAGTTTTGAAATAATTCCGGCTCTTCGCTCGCGTTGCAGGTTATTTACTTTATTGGCTTTAGATGAGCAAAAGTTGGAAAGGATAGTAAGAGAAAGATCAGGTATTAATATGGATGATGAATCATTAAAGTGGCTGGTGGAACGTGCTAATGGTGACGCTCGACAGGTTCTGGGTATGGTGGAGTACACTTATAAATTATACGGACAGATAACTATTGAATCATTAAAGGTGTCAGAGCAAGAGGGTCAATTTTTTTATGACAAACATGGTGACGAACATCATCAAACGGTATCAGCTTTCATAAAGAGTATGCGTGCTGGAAATTCTGACGCGGTACTTTATTATCTCGGAAGAATGATCATGGGGGGAGAAGACCCTCTATTTATAGCTAGGAGGATGGTGGTGTTTGCCAGTGAAGATATAGGTTTAGCTCAGCCTACCGCTCTAGTGGTTGCTAACGAAGTTTTTAAAGCCTGTGAGGTTATTGGCCTACCTGAATGTAGGATAAATTTAGCGCAGGGAGCGGTGTATTTATCAAATTGTCGGAAGGACAGAAGAGTATATGAGGGAATAGAGAAAGCCATATCTGATGTGAAAAAACATGGAAATTTACCAATACCATTAAAATTACGTAATCCAAGCACCAAACTTATGAGTGAAGCGGGTTATGGTAAAGGCTGTGAACTGTATGACAGTGAAGGCTTGTTACCGGACAAGTTATCTGGTCAATCTTACTTTAAAAAAATAAAGTAAAAAAGTAATCTTTTTACAAACCCTATCTATTTTCTAATAACTAGGATTTGGTTCGTTTCGGAGACCGGCACGAGTGGCTGATAAACGTGCCAATACATATAGATAACTCGAAAGTCTGTTAAGGTAACGGAGCATATGTTCTGACAGTGTTTTTTGATTGTTTAGGGCGACCACTTCTCTTTCAGCTCTACGGGCTACCGTTCGAGCCAAATCTAAATATGAAGATGTTAATTCAGAGCCGGGTATTATGAATGCATTAGGGTTTTCTATTTGACTACTTAGTTCATTAATTAGTGACTCTAACTTTTCTACTTTCTCTTTATTCATTTGTTTAGAAGAGCCAGCTATTTCAGCTTGTATAATGAAGATATCTTCCTGTGCTAAACGTATAAGCTGGCGCATGGGTTTTCCACACTTTTCTTTAGCAGGAGAGTGGGCGTGACATACACCAAGTAAAGAATTCAGTTCGTCCAGGGTACCTAAAACAGAGAAAATCGGGTCATCTTTGGCTAAACGCTCACCTTTGAACAGGCTACTACTACCATCATCGCCTTTTCTAGTAAAGTACATAGTTATGTCAAATTAATTGATAATAATTACCACAGTCTAATATTTTTTAATTCCTCTCCAGTAAATTAATAATATACAACTATATCAATTAAAACAACTGCTTGAGGAATACAGACAGGTCTTAAGATTTTGAATTAAATAAAGTAAAAATTTAGATGCTTTTCCACTTTTTTAAGTTAGATTGAACTAAAACTTTATTTATTTGTGATACTAATATACTAATGTTCAAAATAAAGCTGATAAAAAAATACGATCTGGTAATTATACCATTGGTCTATGTAGTTTTCGGGTTTTTTTTGTATCTGAATCAAGATAAGTTTATTTACATACCGGACAATAGACCGCACGGTGAATGTTCATTTGCTCATGAGGATACAATGGTAATCGATGACGCAGTTGTGCGTGGATATTACGCTAGAGCCTCTGATCCTAAAGGGGTAGTTGTTCATTATCATGGTAATGCCGGAAACGCCTGCGATAGAAAGTGGTACCTACCTTTTTTGATAAATGCCGGCTGGTCTGTATTTTTGGTCGAATATCCGGGATACGCTGATCCAGACCATAAGCCAAATACCAACGATATTCTTGATTCAGTAATTGAAATTGGAAAATATATTAACGATAAAAATTATCAACGCCTAGCTATAATAGGAGAGAGTATCGGCGCCGGTCCGGGAAGCTGGCATGCCACAAAGTATAAAGCAGATACTCTAATACTTATTACACCGTTTGAGCGTTTATCTAGCAGGGCACAAAGAGCTGTATGGATTTATCCGGCTTCTTTGATGTTGAAAAGAGATATGCTGGTAGATAAGTGGGCACAATCTGCCCCCAGTGTGTTGATCATAGCTGCTGAGCGTGACACGGTAATACCTTTAAGACATACTAAACGTTTATATGAATCACTAGACCCCGAAATAACTACCTTTAAAGTCATAAAGGGAACTACACACAATACACTCTATTCTCACCCTAAGTTTATGGAGACAATAGTTCAACATTTACAGCAACTACCTTAATCACTAAAGTGGTTGACTTTTCAAGTTATAGATACTAGACAAACGAATATACAGACTTATCTAGATGCTTCCGGTGAAGAAATGGCGTCTATTTCACACAAACCACCCGCGCAAGCCAGCTCTCTTTTTTGCTCTGTTTCATCGCTATGTTCATACATTACCAACTTACTAAAGTCTAAAATAGGGAAGTTTTGCATCAACTTCTCATACCTTTCTTTATTTATAGGTTCGTAGGGAGCCAGTTGGTAAACATGGTCGAAGCGGGGTAGGAAGGAAAGACCACCTACCATGTCCCAATTTTTCTGTAGCCAATTTATGACCTCTATCCACTCATCTCGTCCTACAGAAATAGTAGCTGAGGGGTTGTGTTCAGTGTAGTTTTGTTTAACTCTTTTCCAGTATTCCAACTGATCCAAGGCAGTCAGGTCGTCTTTGCAAGCGGTTTCTTCTGGAGATTTTACCGGAAACTCCAATACATAAGTGGTGGCTGTATCTGGAGACTGTCCCACTTCAGGATGGTGAGGCACACCTTGGTCTTTTAGAAGTGAGAACAGGGAATCAGTGGCTGAGATCCTGATACGTCTTATGTAGTAAGGTGCGTGGCGAGGGTGAATTCCTGATGAACAGTTCAAAGTTTGAGACACTGTTCCGGAAGGCTTAACGGCCGTTACTGACGTTGATTGATTAACTCCAAACCGGCTAGCGTATTCTTTATTGGTTTGTACTGCTGTTTCTCTTAGCTCGAGCAAAGTTCCAGCATCACGGGCTGCCGCACAGTCCCATTGTCCGGTAATAGACACTCCGAGTAGTCTCTCTGCTTGACAATTTTCCAACCATTCTTTGCTTATGTAGTTGAAGTTGGTTAGGGTGGACTGATAGGTTCCCAGTATAGTTGCTATTTTTATCTTTCTTACCAAGTCTTCACGAGTGTCGTTTGACCTAGCTATTACTTCAGATAGGTTACAGAATTGTTTTGACTGTAGAAGTATTTCACCGCAGGGGTTGGTTCCTATCGGTCCGTGTACCATGCCGTTTCCATCAAGAAAACCTCTCTCTTTAAAATAGTCAAGTCTTCTTTGCGGTATGGTTTTTGATAGTGAGCCACGATTGAAAATCCCTCGCTCACCGGATCCGCTTTTCATTAAAGCCAGCCACTCATCGAGTAGTTCCGTATTGGTAGGAGTGTCTTCATAGACCGCTGAGTTGTTAGCAACTGTTCTTTGAGGCTCGGTTAGGTAAAACTGACCATGTTTAGCTCGACGTAAGTCTCTGTCGTCTAGATCAGAAAGAGAGATCATGGCAGTACGTCGCACACCACCAGACACAACACACTCTCCGATTTTACAGATTATGTCATGTACATCTAAGGTGCGCAGTCTTCGACCTTGTCGAGAAAGGATAGACTCTCTGGCAAAATCCAATAGCGCTCTTAGTGGTTCCGGTCCGGAAGCTTTACCTCCCATAGTGTGTAGACGTGCTCCTGAAGGTCGGACCAGAGTATAATCAAACTTCACATCATTACCTTCGTACCATGTTTTTAGACCTATTTCCAGAGCTTCACACCAACCCTCTTTAGAGTCAGCCACGCGATGCCTGGGAACTTTTTTTTGCTCGACTTGCCTTTGTATTTGAGGTAGCTGTTCCACGAATCGGCTTTCAACTGAAAAACCTACACCACAACCCTGCATGGAAAGGTACATTATTTCGCTAAAGTCTCGTAATTTTGTGGGGGCTATGAATGAGCAGTTGTAAGCACATGTGTTACAGCGCCGAGCCGGCTCTCCCGCAAATTGCATGAGACGCATGGAAGGCATTACTTCTTGTTTTAATATGGCAGTTCGTACTTCGGCATATTCACCATCGGTCAATTTGTCACCTAAGTTTTCTCGCATGAAGTCGATATAGCGATCAACTGTCTCTATCCAAGTTTCACGCCGTCCTTCTTTTTCTATCCATCGAGCGTAGGTTCTAAGGTAGACCAGCTCACCCATGGGATTGTCAGTAAAATACTTTGCACTTTCTTGTGCCAGGGCACGTACACGCTGTGGCACTTCACCGTAACGCTCTCTTTTTCTGGCGTGTTCTGCTCTGTACAAAATGTAGGCTTTAGCGGTAGCCGGATACTGACAACGAATAAGTTGTTCTTCTACCATATCTTGTACACCTTCAACGGTGGGAAAGAAAGTCTGGTCGCGCTTTTTTTTATTGACTAACTTACGAGTAATACCGGTAGCTATATTGTTGGCTATGGTTGTATCTTTTTCTCCCACGGAGCGCATTGCCATTTCTATAGCTCTGGTTATCTTTGTTTTGTCAAAATCTACTAATGAACCATCTCTTTTACGAATTGATAATGTATTGATGTTTTTTTGGTTGGTACTCATGTGACTGAAGGCTATGATTTATACATATTACTTTGTTATTTTATATGTAAATCGTCGACTATATTTTTTATGTCTGTGGAAAAAGGGTAAAAAATTCAAATCAACAATAAATAGGCAGATCAGTCTATCTTGCGAGTTAACAATAAGTCTGGTTTAGTTAATTGTGGAAATGGAAAAGGTAAAAACATCAGTCAATTTACCGGCTATAAGATAAAACTTTTTACCATTAAGCCTTGAGTAAGTGCTTAATTTTAAAATTTTAGTATTATAGAGTGTAGTATTCATGACTTACGCGTTCCTGATGAAGTTCGAGGCGCTGACACAGCCCCAGTTTCGGTAACTGTTTATTACTAACGTAATAAACCAAAAAATGTTTTAGTTAGTCACGAAAGAATATAAATGATCACGGAAACTGGAGCTGGGTGAGGGGTACTTGGTGGTACGATGAAAGGTTTGAGTGACGA
>SKGH01000082.1 GCA_007117575.1 Candidatus Kaiserbacteria bacterium
AAAACGTTTTAGTCAGTCACGAAAGAATATAAATGATCACGGAAACTGGAGCTGGGTGAGACGTACTTGGTGGTACGATGAAAGGTTTGAGTGACGAAAGCAACAAAGAAATTCGCCAAACGCGTAAGTCCTGAATGTTTTAAATTTTCTACACATGTTTATATAGAGAAAGCTACACTCAAAAACCCTCCTACACTATCCTTTCTATACCTCCTTTCTGTATATCTTTTTCAGCTTCCAAAAGCATTTCTCTGTTTATTTCATAACTTAAAAGCTCTCTAGCCAATGAAAAAGATAGCCACTTCGCCTCCTTAACTTCTTTAGATTGCAACACAAAAGCTGTATCTGTAACCTGCCCCAAGAAAAAGATTACGGTTTTATCAATAAGTGCATCTCGGTATGTAAACTGGTAGGTCTTCGAATAGCTGTATTCGGGATATAACTTAACCACTTTTACTCTTGTTTCCTCCCACAGCTCTCTAACGGCGGTTTCCTCCGGTGTCTCATTGGGTTCCGGGTGCCCTTTGGGAAAAGTCCAATATGAATCCAAACTATGTGTGTATTGATTTATCAAAAGAGTTTTCCAGTCCGAGCCATCGTTATATATGGGTATGACTCCGTAAGAAAAATCCGTTTTTATTTTTTGCATAGACCTCAGTATACCAGAATTCAAAACACCTTTATAAAAAGCCATCTGCCTTGTCTTGACCGCTACTTTTTTCAAACATGTCTAACTATATCTATATAAACCCGTACAAAATAAGACTGATAAATTTATCTAACGTACCCCCTCACCTACATTTTCCCCTACTGCCATAAGAGAAAAATGTATGTGCTTGGTGTCCAGGACTGGATTTGAACCAGCACGGGATAACTCCCACTACCCCCTCAAGGTAGCGCGTCTACCAGTTTCGCCACCTGGACATGTCTCCCAACCGGTTAATTGTAACGGTTTTAACTATGTTTGCAAAGATTTTATCTGAAACAAAAAGTAATCAACCCTAAAAAAACCGTGTATCAAGTTTTCCCTACAAACCGCTACACCCTACTAGAGGGTAGTAGATTATTAGTCTTAATACACACTTTTAAAGCTCCATACTAGGCTTTCTTGTCTTCTTCCTTAGACGACTCGGAATCATCTTCAGCAGGAGCTTGTTCAACAGTTTCATCAGTTTTTTTCTCCTCATCAGACTCCGGTGCTTCTGTAGGGGTTTCTTGTTTTGTTTCGACTTTCTCCTCCTCCGCCTCTTTTACAGCTTTTTCTTTGAGGTCCGCTTCTTCCAAAGCAGCCTGTTCCGCGGCTTCCGCCGCCTTTGCTTCATTTTCTATCCTGTTGCTTTCCTCAGTCTCAGACAAAGATGACATGGAAACTATTCTCATACGTCTCATCTGTCTTTTAATTTGTTTGGCAACTTTATCACGAATGAAATACAACTTGGCACGACGTACTTTTGCTCGTTTAACGATTTCTATTTTGTCTATCAAAGGAGAATACAAAGGAAATATCTTTTCTATTCCCACCCCACTCGACACACGCCTAACAGTAAAAGTAGCGCCCGGCTCGGCACCATGCTTCCTAGACAAAACTATCCCTTCAAATACCTGAATACGGGTCTTACCCTTATCTTGTATCTTCTGATGTACTTTTACAGTATCACCGGCTTTTAGTCCGAGTTCACGTCGATTATTCATCTGCACTGGTGAGGTCTGTACCCCGGCTAACATGGTATTCATACTAGTAATATTATAAATAAATAATAAATATAGGTTTGTAAAATAAAAATATTAAGAACGTATACAATTTCCGTAAAATAATTCTTTTAGGAGCCTTCTGCCTTCACGTTAACTATAATGCTAAGCAATTTGTTACTCTATAACCGACAACCTAAAAAGCTACGAAAACAAAATCACTTCAGTAAAAAGAAAGCGCGCATTTATCGAAGCAGTATTTTACAAACTCCAAACCTCGGTACTTTACCACAGCTATTGACCAGTCGCAATACTGTCGGCAGCGCTTTCGAAAATATCCGGTAGTGGAGCTATAAATCTACCTTCTTTACCACTGGGTAGATTTATCTCCAAACGATGGGCATGTAAAGCCAGTCTGGCAAAACCAAGGTTGCAAGAACTATCAACCTGACCGGGAGCATATAATCGATCACCAACTATTGGACGGTCTATGGCTTTAAGATGTACTCGCAGTTGATGAGTCCTTCCGGTAAGAGGTTTTAATGCTAAATAAGAAAACAGCTCGTCCTCAACCCTACCCGTACCTATACACTCCCATTCAGTTACCGCGCTTCTTAAAGTGCCACGCGCGCCACGCTGTGCCGATCTGAGACGACCATCCTTAGCACTTCTACCAATAGGCCTTTCTATAGTTCCCCATTTATCTCGCACAGCACCATAAACAAAAGCTCTGTATTCCTTATTAGCCAGTCGGTCATGAAATTGTTGTTTAATAAATCCAAAAGCTTCTTGCTTTTTTACCAACAAAAGTAACCCCGAAGTGTCTCTATCTAGGCGATGCACTACCCCTGAACGAACTATAGCTCTACCTTTGGCATCATTTTGTGACTCACCCACAGTCTCTACTTCCGGATTTCTTTGCAGAAACCAATCAACCACGGTAGAGATAGATTCGTCATTTTCTCCATCAACAGCATGAACTAACCAGCCTGACGGTTTGTCAATCACTAAAACGTCATCGTCTTCATAGACGATCTTTATTTTTTCCAACTCACTTTTGTCTGACATAATTCTGATCTAATTCAATGCAAAATAGAAAAATCATCATAAATAACTGTAACATTTCCCCACTCAACAGTAACCGAATCAACCTCTGAACGCAAAGAACCTTCGTGCAAATACTCAACCATATTTTTTAAGTTATCCGGCTCCCCTTGAACACACACCACCACTGTACCATCTGACATATTTTTCACCCAACCCACCAAACCCAACTCATCTGCTGATGTCTGAACATAATCACGATAACTAACACCCTGCACTATTCCTTTAACATGACATATTATCTCAACCATATATACCTATATTAATATAATTTACCTAAAACACACCAGACTCGGTCTTATCAAACAACTTTCAATCATCATGGCAACAACATCTATCCAAATATCAATTATCCAGCTCTATAAAATCTAAATGATCAAGTGAAAAATCTTCTTCTATAAGAAGATTATCTGTAGTTATATTTGCGTCTATATCAAGTTCACTCATTTTTTCCATAATAATAACCTCATTTTGACGAGATCTGAGATCTTCTATATCCTGCTTCAACAAACGATACTTGTCATTTATAGCAGAAAATTTATTGATAGATGCTTTTATTTCAGCTTCATTATACCTAGGAAATGAAAGAGTCTGCTCGTGCTCAAAAACATCCATATTTTGATACGAAGTAAATTGTTGCCAACTCAATAAAGATATGGACATAGCAGACAGTACAAATATAAACAAACCTATTACCCAGTCTCGACTAGGGTTTGTAAGTCGCGGATTACGCGCCGGGTCAGATTTAAATAAACTGCTTTTACTTTTTTTTAACGATTTAAAAATAGGCATAATTGATTTTTAAAATTCAGATAAGCAACATATCCAAATTTATAGTTACTGAATATTCACCAATAGTTGCACCACTGAAAGACTGTTTTCTGTAGTTTATGTCTTTGACTGTAGATTGATAAGGCAGGTTTTCTAATAACTCCAAAATCAGCATGACCTGATCTTGATTACCCTCAACAGTTAAGTTCAGACCCAATATAGAAAGACCCTCACTTTTTTCTAACTCATTCACATTGATCTGGTTTACCTTGACCTTGGCCCCCGCCTTTGCAACCAAACTTTCGATATCTGATAAAAAAGATACAAAGTCTTTCTCAAATAGTATATTAGACAACAACCTCTCTCTATCATCTTCAGTACTTTCCATTAAATTTACGATCTCAGAATATCTCTGCAGTTGATACAAATTGCCGGTAAGTATTTTGGCATTTTCGACTAGAGTTTCTCCCTTATCTGTTACCTGCATCCAACCCATTACCGCCAGCGTCAAAGCGAACGCGCAATAAACAAAGCCGATTAGCATGTAAATAATGGTTTGTTTACGCGGTACTTTTTTCATAGTTAACTATTCATTTATCAAAGGTACCAATAAGTTAAAATTTATGTCTCTCTCACTGGCATACTGAGTTAATGGCAAATCTATATCACCAAAAAAAGGACTGGACTCCATATCTGACCTGAATTGCATCAGGTCAAACCGGTCTTTTGCCACACCACTAACACTCATTCTTGGCTCTTCTGAACCAACCGGTCTTATTTCTACCATTGAAATGGAAACTTTTTCTCCACTGACTTCTTCTACCTTACGTAAGAGCCGTAAAGCGGGTATGTTTTCTCTTTCATCCATTATGATAGACGCTATTTGATTACTTTTATTTACAACAGTTTCAATTTCCGGCAATTGTTCAAGTTTCTCATTTGTCTCACCGTACTCTGTTAGATAACCGACAGTTTGAGTTTCAATCAAAACATAGGTGGGTATAAAAAATACCGCTCCAACCAATACACCCGTACCAAACAAGAAAAACCAAACCCCAATAACCCGACACCAATATTCGACCTTAACATCTTTTTTTGAACTTTCCGGGATAAGGTTTATCATGATGTATCTACTAAAGATGCTAAAGCCAAACCAATGGCAGTAGAATATCCAAACGAATACCTCTGCTCTATCGGTGGCACATTGTCCTCCAAAGACATGACATTTCTCCACACATTACCCCTACGAGTCGGAATGTTTAACTGTTCCGTGACGTAACGTTGCAGACCTCGCATATTCGAACTCCCTCCACACAATATAATAGAATGAATGTACATGTGATGAGAATTACCAACCTTATTATTCCAGTATTTTATTCTGACCGATAATTCATCCAATATTTTATCTACCGTTTCAGACATAACCTTAGTCAGTTTAGGGTTTTCTTTGCTGGACACCAAGCCTTGTTCATTTTTTATAGTGGTCAATTTAGACTCTTCCACATCCTGACCCAAAACACTTCTTAAACATGAAGAAACATCTTTACCCCCTATGTCTATGGTTGAGGTATACATCAATAAATTTTGATGAACAATTCCCACACCGGTACGGGTTCTGCCAAAATCAAGGATCATGTGCGTACCTTGGTCAGAAAAAGGTATGGTAGATCTGGCTATAGCCTGTGCTTCAATTTCAAAAGATAAAGGTAAAACACCGGCCTCCATGCAAGCATCGTAATAACTCATGACTATATCCCTAGCATAAACAGTAACAATTACCCGAAGCTTATTCCTACTCTTTATATATTCGACAATATGATAATCAAACAACGACTCACGGGGTGAGAGCGGTACATTTTCTTCCAAACTAAACTCAAGAGCATTTTTAATATCTTCAACAGTCATACCTCTGTCTATCTCTGTTTCAAACAAATAAGCTCGCTCCTCCGGCAGAGACACTCTTACCAGTTCCACTCCGGTACTCTGTTTAACTTCACGCAAAGCCGAGACCAAACTTTCTGGCTCTTGCACGACTCCGCGTTGCAGAGCGTTTTCTGATATTTCTATGTCACCCCAATGGCTAATATTTAAAAAACCCGGTTGTCGCTTTTTACTATCAAAAAGAATGTACTTTAGTGAAGTATCAGAAATGTCCACTCCCACACTTATCATTTGGAGATACGCCGGTGGTGGAAATTTATTACTTATGGTTTTGATAAAGGACATCAATATCTATTATACGCTATGGAAACATAATAAAGAGCACAAAACCCACACCCAAAACTTATACAGTCTACATAAACCATCGATAAGTTATATATGTGATCAAAATAAAAGCCATCACCAAAGCCACTTTGTAGTGGTGTCTTTGCATTAAAGGTAAGGCTCTGGGGTTGAAAGCGTAAGCCGCCAAACCTACCAAACCCAATCTAAATATACGACCGAAAATAGATGCCACTATAAAGGTGATGATATTTACATGCAAAAAACCGCTAGCTAGAGCCACCAACTTATACGGTATGGGTGTAAAAGCACCTATCAAGACAAAAACGAAACCGCTGGCATCAACTTGTTTAGATATTTCAGTAAACTGCTCCTCTAATCCGTAAGTGTCTATAATAGCCGTACCAAAAGTATCAAAAAATAATAAGCCGAGGTAATAAGCAAACACCCCTCCCGCAATCGACGCACTGATAGCCACCAGTATATAGCGCTTCCATCGTCGTCTATGCGCCATTATTAGACCCACCAAAAACGGGTCTATCAATATAGGTGCAAACACTGACTCGGCAAAAGAGATGGCAGCCAATATCCATACCGCGTGGCGAGACCTTATCCACGAAGCTCCACGCTTACCCGAATAAGTATAACTAGCTTCAGACTTTTTTTTCATTTTATCAAAAACTATCTAACCACAGTACCGGGAGAAACTTCTTGATCGGGACTAAGTAAAACCAAACCCTCTTCAGTTTCAGTAGCCAGTATCATACCTTGACTCTCAATACCCTTTATCACTCTCGGCTCCAAATTGATAAGAAAAGGTACTTGACGACCAACCATACTTTTAGGGTCCGACAATAAATGACGTATACCCGAAACTATCTGACGGGTTTCTGATTCACCAACATCTACGGTAAGTTTTAATAAACGGTCAGTTTCCGGCACTTCCTCAACATCGACAATCGTACCAATAACCATATTAAGTTTGGAAAAATCATCAAAAGATATCATGTTTTATTTTTCTCTAAATAACTATTAAGAATCAAAGTCGCCGCTGAAGCATCCGTCTTATCGTTTCTTCCCTGCAGACGGATGGCAGCTTGTGTAGTATATTGCTCCGGCTCCAAATGAATAGGGACACCCAGAGCCAGAGTAAGGTCACCCATCAACTCTTCCACTTCAGCATGTAGACTGTTGGGTTTACCATCACCAGATAGTGAATAACCCAGCACAATGAACCGCACATCATTAGCTTCGGCCAACTCTGTCAAAGCCTTCACCAATTCCCCGTCTCTTTTTATGACCGAGTGAGGAAAAGCCATCTTCCCAGACTCATCTGACAAAGCCACTCCCACTTTTTTCGTACCATAATCAATACCCATGCTTCTCATATCACTAAAGCATAACACAATATTACTTATAGAAATATATTTAGTTTTCTGATACTATCCTAAGTGCGTCTTTGGTATGTATACAAAAAAACGCATTTTAAAAAGTCTAGCAGGCTAAGTTTCGATGAAAAACCACTCACAACTTATCCCGGCCTGAAAAAATACATACCACGCAAACAGAAAAATAATAGTAAATACAAAAAAACAAACCGGAGAGATGGCTGAGTGGTTGAAGACAGCGATATTGTTCAGTAAGATACAGACATGTAACGACAATATCGAATTAATCCCAGTGTAATGCGGAGGGGTGCGGAGAATGGTATTCCAGCGGTCTTGAAAACCGTCGCCCTCACGGGCTTGCACGTTCGAATCCTATCCCCTCCGCCAATTTACAATTTCAGAGTTTTCGGAAGATTTACGCACCGCAGGTTTGGTCGCCTCGCCTGTGGGCGAGGCTGAAAGGGCTGATTTTGCAACGGTTTGCCACGCTCCGCGTGGCGAAAAAGAAATGTTTTGGTTTTGGATTTGGAAGTTCGAACCAATCTTTTTTAGAAAATCCCGAATCCCTTCGGGATTTTCTTTGGAAGCGATAATTTTGGCTTGGTTTGCGTCTTTTACGAATCGGGCGGCGAGTTCGAACCGATTATTGCTTTTTTGCTCAAAAGCGGACAGTTTGTCTTTCAAAACTTGTTTTTGATTGATGAGCTTGTTCTTCGCTTCTTGGTATTCTCGGACATTCAGCACGCTTTCAAGATAGGCGTTCATTAGCTTGTCTAACTTCTCATCAAGTTTTGAAAGTTCCGCCTCGTATTTTTGAGCAAAAAAGCGAGATGATTGCGTCGTCTCTTTTTGTTCTTTCTCAATTTCCGCCAACATCCAATCGGCGCAATCATCGGGCAAAGAAACTTTTTG
>SKGH01000069.1 GCA_007117575.1 Candidatus Kaiserbacteria bacterium
ATAAATTAAACGAAATTCATAGAAAATTAACCAATGAATCAATGCCACACATCACACAAAAGAAAGAAAACTCTATATTCAGCATAGCCATCTCACCGGCAGTGACTAGAGACTCCTTACAATTCCTAGAAGTGGACTTTGAGTACTCCAGATAAGGGGGAAATTTAACGCTGAAAAAATCTAAATATAGATTTAAAAAAGAAAGTCTTAAATTGACTTTAAGTTACTCTACCAACCTCATCTTTTAATTTACTTATCTTATATAAGGCAATAACGTACATACTCTCAGCCCAACCTAGGGGGGTGTTTTCATTTGGTCTATCTGTGCCCGAATAATACAATTCCGGCATATAACCATCTTCCGTTACGCAGGCCCTAGCCTTTCTTAAATAATAATAAGCTTTCTCTCTTTCACCGCGCTCAGCGTAAATAATAGCCAACCACGACAAACCAAAACACCACTCTGCTTCTTCACTATAGCCGTCAATGTTGTTGTTATAGTAACGATCAAATTTATAACGTATCACACCCCTGTCTCTGGTAAGATGATACTCTACGTTTCTTAATATTATTTTTTCTTCTTCCGGTGTGGTCACCCTGAACGGATATATCAAAGTCAAAAGTGCCAAGTCTGCAAACTTAGTAGCTGATTCACGCGGTAGAAGATCACGTAAAGCTTCTTCACCTTTAACCACTGCGTCTTCAGGTACAGAAAGCCAATCTACTTGACGAGCTTTTTTTAGAGCCGCAACCACCGAACCAATCGAAGAAGCGTGTATTTCCATATTTTCTTCCCAAATACCATTGTCAGGGTCACGCCAGTACTCTATGTTATACAAATAGTCAATAATTTTTTGTGTCACCCTTCTTTCCTCCGCATTTTCAATCACCCCATAGCCTTTAAGTTCCAAAGTGACCAGCAAGTTTAAGACTTCCCCAACAGCATCATGCTGTTTGTTGCCCCATTCTTCCCAAAACTCTTCAAAAGTCTCAGGATGAAAACGCGCGTGTATAAATTGCCAAGTTTCGTATGGTCTATTATCTATAGCCCATTTGATCTTGTCTTGATGTTTAGCGAATATAGTTAACAATGCTTTTGCCGCCTTCTTAGTAGTATCAAAATCTTCCGTCTCTAAGAAAGAGAGTACTATAAAATAGACATCTCTCAACCAAGCTTTATCATAGCCAGTAACCACACCCTGAGTAGAGGCAGTAAATAAACCTGATGCGGTTTGTAACTCAAGGATATTTTTTAAATGATCCGATATTTCAGTTTCAAAATCAAAAGACATGAGATAGAACTATATTTATAAAACTTAAACAACTTTTTTTTCCTCCTCTAAAACCTCATCATTAGTAGCTACGCTATCTGGTCGTCCTACTGTCGCAATATTCAAACTAACTAATTTTAACCCGTTTGACAACAATTCGGCCTGCCTGATGAGTACTTCTACTTGGGTTTGCCAATATTCCTGAAGTTTCCGAGCTATCAGCTCTCCTCTTGGGTCATTTCCTACAAATGCCCTGACACATTCTTCAGCAACCTCTAATCGTCTTTGTGCATCAGCAATTTTATAATCATACTCTTCTACGCATGGCTGTTCTAAACCTGAATTACAAACAAATTTTTCTGGTTCGCCACCCTTCTCTGCCAGCAACTCTTCGAATTTTCTTTCTACCTTTAAAGTGGCAAGGTGGTTTTTTTCAGCTAAACTAGCAGGACGTTCTGTGTCTATTGCATCTAAAAAAGATTCTTTCATAAAAATATAACCTCTAAATTTATACAGCATAATTATATCACATACTCAATTTTCAAATAAATCTCAGCCGTATTAAAAACGCATTATTAACTAAGTTAGTGCATAAAAAAAGACTTACTTATAAAAAGTAAGTCTTTTTTTATACTCTTCCATTTGATCAGTTATAGTAATCAGTAGCAAACAGATTGAATTACCACGCAAAATGAGCAAAAGCGCGGTTTGCTTCAGCCATTTTATGTACATCTTCTCGCTTCTTAACCGCAGCACCTTCTTCTCTGGCAGCTTGCATCAATTCGTTTGCCAGTGCTTTATACATAGGCACACCTTTTTGACCACGCGCCGCACCAATTATCCACCTTAAAGCTAACGCCTGACGTCTTTCCGGCCTGACCTCGCGAGGCACCTGATAATTAGCTCCACCTACGCGCCTAGAACGCACTTCCATATTCGGTCCGGCGTTTCTAAGAGCAGTCATGTATATCTCTAAAGGGTCACCACCACCTTCTTTAGTATTCTGAATCTCAGTGAATGATGCATACACTATCTTACGGGCAGTTTCTTTCTGTCCTCTTAACATCACATAGTTTATTAATCTCTCCACATCTACCGAGTTATACTTAGTATCAGGTTTAACTGAGTGTTTGTTTTTAATTGGTCTTCTCATAAATAAATTTAAATTAAAAAATGCTGTACACTACAGTACCAGCTTTACGAAATAGTGGTCGATAAATATCTATACGTTGGTTATCACCAACTTTACCACTAAATTCGCATAGTCTGACTCCTTATCATTAATAGACTTGAGTCGCGTCTGATAATCTGTAGCGAATAATAATTATTATGTTTTAGGGTTTACTTATTTGGCGAATTTACTCGTTGCCACCCTCACTCAAACCAATCATCATAGAGAGCAAGGACAAGCAGGTCTCTGGCTTTCGTTCTTTGTATCTAAACTTCAGATCAAAACCAGTAGGTACTATATCTAAAACTAGCCCGAAACAGCAAACAACAAAAAGTTTGCCTACAACAAGCGTCAAAGATGACCCGCCCCCAACTTCGAAAAACAGGTCTACTCCTTGGGACGCTTGGCACCATAACGTGATCGACCCCTTCTTCTTGCGTCTACACCAGTAGCGTCGTATTTTCCTCTAACCACAGTATACTGAATACCAATATCCTTAACCCTACCACCCCTTACTAAAACTACTGAGTGTTCTTGTAAGTTATGGCCAATTCCCGGAATATAAGCAGTTATCTCTTGCCCGTTTGATACCCTAACCCTAGCTATTTTTCTAATAGCAGAGTTTGGCTTACGTGGTGTTTTGGTAGTTACACGAGTACATACACCTCTTTTAAAAGGTGAATTGTACCGATTAGGTTTATTCTTCACTGAATTAAAACCCAACTGCAAAGTACCCGTCTTTGACTTCTTAGCCGGATCACGTCTCTTTTTTCTTCTTAATTGATTGATTGTCGCCATAAAGCATGAACACAATACTATATTTTAAAAAATATGCAAAATTCTTGTTATTGGTAATAATCATGACTTACGCGTTTCTGATGAAGTTCGAGGTGCTGACCCAGCCCCAGTTTCCGTGATCATTTATATTCTTTCGTGACTGACTAAAACATTTTTTGGTTTATTACGTTAGTAATAAATGGTTACCGAAACTGGGGCTGGGTGAGGCGTACTTGGTGGTACGATGAACGGTTTGAGTGACGAAAGTAACAAAGAAATTCGCCAAACGCGTAAGTCCTGATAAATAATTACAAAAATCAGGGCCGGGTACTCGGCAGTATTGGTAACAATTTGAGCAAAGGTGGCAACGAGTAAATTCGCCAAATGATAAAGTCTATCAACATAAAAATGTAGAAATACTTAACAAGCACCATTAGAACAATCAGATTGCTCATAATACTCTTGCCATGCCACCACGCCTCCTGACAGTTCGATAACGTCTGTAAATCCCATCTTCTCCATTACTGCTAACGTTTTTCCTGTGCGATTGCCTGAACGACAATAAATAGCCAGTGGTTTATGTCTATCTAAGTCACCCAACCACTCAGTAAACAAAGGGTGGTAAAAATCTAGGTTTGTGGCACCATCCAAATGTCCCGATTCGTATTCTTCCGGAGTTCTTATGTCGATCAATGTCCTACCTGTCTCTCCTTGGATATGACTTGAAAAATCAACTACTGAAGCGCTTAAGATTTTAGGATTTATAGGTGTCTCGTTAGTTGAAACAGCCCATAATACGAAAAGGGTCAAAAAGATAAGACCTGTGAAAGAAAAAAAATACAAATAGTTTATTTTTGACATTATAATTATCTAAGTTTAAAGATTATTTTAAGTAACTTTTCCTCACTATATTATCACCTAATTTCATAAAAATCTTGCCGATTTTTTCAACATTTTAACCTTTTCAAAACATTTTCACCCCCGTCAGCAGTTCAACTATAGTACGCATAAAACCAAAAAATAGATCACCGAATAACCAAACAAAAAGAAAAATGAAGGCAAACATGGCAAAAAGGCCATACTGTTCAAAGATTGACACAAATCGACGATACTGCATCTGTGCACCCAGTGGCAATACAGACATTAGCACCTTAGAACCATCTAAAGGAGGAAAAGGTAGCATATTGAACATAGCTAATAAAACGTTGATAAATACAACATATAACGCCAATTCAAGAAACTGCTCTGATAACCCCAAAACATCAACACTACGTATCAAAACGGCAAATATAATGGCTAGCAATATATTTACAGCCGGTCCGGCGGCTGCTACTATGGCTTCGCCCCAACGCTGATTATTAAGGTTGTAAGGATTATAAGGAACGGGTTTAGCCCAACCAAAAAGAAAAGGGGAATTAGAAAAAACCAATAAAGCCGGTATGATTATGGACCCTAACAAATCAAGGTGTACCAAAGGGTTAGCTGACAACCTTCCCTGCAATCTGGCTGTAGGGTCTCCCAGCCAATTAGCCGCGTAACCATGTGCCATTTCGTGCAAAACAACGGACAAAACTATAATTGCCACAATCGGTATCATAATTGAAATCTCCATATCTCTGACATCATACTCCAAAAACTTGCAGAATAAAAGCTCTGTGGTACGATAGCTTCCACTTAAATAATCTTAAAAATATGGCAAAACAATGTGACATCACAGGTAAAAAAACACAAATCGGTGGTCGATACAGCAACCGAACCAGAGCAACACAGTTTAACCCTTGTGGCAAAATAGCGCGTC
This sequence comes from Candidatus Kaiserbacteria bacterium, assembly GCA_007117575.1. Lineage (GTDB taxonomy): Bacteria > Patescibacteriota > Minisyncoccia > Phycocordibacterales > UBA918 > OLB19. Next base: position 5,018 of record SKGH01000069.1, read on the forward strand.
AAGCAAATCTACAAAAGAAGAAAGTTTATGTACCTGAGCTGGATAAACATATAACCATCACTGTTTCCACAAAAGGCCTGCGCACTATAGCCAAAAATGGCGCCTATAAGACTTTGAAAAAAGCCGGACTTTTATAAGAAACTGTCTAAAGTTTCATATTTAGTTCAGAAACAGTTTCTTATAAACTAACTAAAAAACACCCTTTACAGTCCATGTAAAGGGTGTTTGCTGAAAAATAACTTTCTAATTATCTTACCTGAAGCTTAGGCGCTGAATACCACCATCTTCATGAAAAATCAGGTACATTATCCCTCCCGACCATAACTTAGCGAGGTAAGCTTTTTTTCCTAAAATTCTCCAACACGCTTCTTCTATCATTTTTATTTCAGAACGTAAACAGAAAAAACAAACTTCTCCGGACAATAAGCCTGACTTAGAAATACATTCATCTATTGTTGTAGATGGGCACACTTCTTCACCACAAACATCTGCCAGTTGTTTTCCGAGCCTTTCAGCCTCTTCTCTAAACCAACGAATACCACTACCTTGTTGGTTTAAAAACCCCTCGATCAGGATAGGTTGTTTTCCATAATCACGTTTGCTTATGGAAAACGCGCTTCCTACAAATCTGGTCAAAAGGGCCGGCACTCTGTCTTGACAGGTCACTACTACGAACTTCTTAGACATCTTTTTCTCCAAAGAATCATGAACCCATACAACTATAAAACAATTTTGTTAATATGTAAAACGCAACATTATAGAAGAACGTTATAGAAGCGCGTCATAAATACCGAACACACATAACGAAAAAGGTCACCAAACACTTTTTTGTAAAAATAATAATTACAGTTATCGTTTGCCTTGCAAATAAGCTAAATAAAATGTGTTACTGTCATACTTAACACACTAAAAGCTGGGTTGACCTTCACGATTAAACTTCGCTAAGAAACTGTTTGAAGTCTCATCGAGGTCCGGAGTGTCTAAAAATATGAGCGAAAAACGAGGTGGAGTCTGATGTGAACTGTCGTTCACAGAAGACGAACCGAAGTTTTTCAGACATATTAGCCACGAAGACCCGAAACAATCTTGAACCGGTTTCAATATATGTTGTTTGTAAGACGTATTCTTAGAAAGCGGAGCGACCATGACGAAGTAAGCTTTGTGGTGAGACTTCAAACAGTTTCTAAGCCGTTTTTGACAGGTCTTTGTATTTTTCTTTAGCTTCTTTGTATGCCTCTCGCGCACGATGGTAGCTCATTTTTTGATCAATTAAAGGAGGTGGGTAAAGTGGTGCAAGCATTGTGAAGTTTTGTGTCTTACCATCGCTTAAAACATTGTTCGGAACGTCAACAAGTTCCGGTATCCAGCGTTTAATATACTCAGCGTTTGAGTCGTATTTTGATGCCTGAGTATAAGGGTTAAAAATTCGAATGGGTTTGGGGTCGGCTCCGGTAGAGGCACCCCATTGCCAACCGCCGTTATTTTGAGAAGGGTCGTAATCGATTAACTTTTTGGCAAAATATTGTTCACCCCACCGCCAATCAATAAGAAGGTTTTTGGTTAAAAATGAGGCAGTGATCATGCGACTTCTGTTATGCATGTATCCGGTCTGGTTTAGTTCACGCATACCCGCGTCCACCATAGGCACACCGGTTTTACCTTGGCACCAAGCTTCGTATTGACCTTTATCATTTAGCCAGTTTATGTTTTTTGCCCAAGGTAAAAAAGGTTCACCAAAGACGTGTGGGAAATGATAGGCGATGTAATAATAAAAATCTCGCCAGTATAACTCAGCTAAATATTGACTCCATGCCCCGTAAGAGTCATTAGCTACCTTGTATGATTCTCTTATGGAAATTGTGCCAAACTTATGATGTGCAGATAAATGAGAGGTGCCTTTAGTGTTGGCAGGGAGGTCTCTCTGCCTATGGTAGTCTTTGAGGTAGGTGGGTTTCTTTATGATCTCTAAAGCTTCATTTCTCCCACCTTTTAATATAGGCGTCATGTTACTTATTTCAGCCTTGAAGTCAGAGAGTTTTGTGGTGGGAGTTTTTAATTTACCTTGGTAGTAGTTAGTGAATGTGTTGGGAGTGGGTGTGGCTACTTCATACTGACAAGCCTTTTTCATGAAAGGGGTAAAAACAGAGTATGTTTTATTTTGTTCCGTTTTGATAGTCTCAATTGGTGATAGTGTGTAGTCGTTGCAGATATTAAAATCCACTTTATTTTTTTCTGCTGATTTAAACAAAGCCCCATCCCTTTTTCGAGCAAATGGAGTGTAGTCTTTGTTTAAAAAAACCGCTTCCACTTTATCGTGATTTATTAGAGATTCAAGAGTTTTTGTGGGTTCGTTGTAGAATATGTATAATTTTGAGCTCAATTTTTTCAATTCCTTGTCTAATTCCTCTAGTGAATTTAACATAAAATAAAATGCCGGTTCACTAAAATATTGATTTTTTTCTTTATCAATTTGAATGGGGTCAAAATTGAATACAGGTATCACTTTTTCACAGGTTTTTAGCGCCATTATCAGCCCCGTGTTATCTTCCAGTCTAAGGTCACGCCTGAATATAAACAGACCGATTTTATATTTTTTATTCATGACATAAGTATACTTCTATAAAAATCATATACCAAATTTGATTTAAATATCTATCAAAATTATTTATTACACATGACTTACGCGTTTCTGATAAAGTTCGAGGCGCTGACCCAGCCCCCAGTTTCCGTGATCATTTATATTCTTTCGTGACTGACTAAAACATTTTTTGGTTTATTACGTTAGTAATAAATG
>SKGH01000016.1 GCA_007117575.1 Candidatus Kaiserbacteria bacterium
AAAGAAATTCGCCAAACGCGTAAGCCCTGATTTTAAGATCTGGTGTGGCATTCTTAGATTTAGTGAAATTTTGAAACAGAGCAATTCAAAAGCTTAGAAACTAGAAGAGGGAGCTAAGATAATACACACCAAAACCCAGTAAAACAATAGCAGCACTTAGGGTGGCACCTTTTACAAAACGACCTGATGACCCCCATAATTTCATTGAATATACCGCCATAATAAAAACAATTATTTCCACCAGTAAGTAGAAAAAGATGAATATGGCAATATAACTTAAATATGCAATGGGAGTCAGGTTCATGGTGGCCAGCATGCCGGCAAAAGTAACAGGAATCGCTGCTGAGCATGGAAATTCAACTATTACTATTACTGAAGCAAAAAGAGCTATTGCGCCGGCTATAGATAGTTTTTTACCACTATCAAAGGCTCCTTGCATGGTTTTTGAAACAGAAGCTACCCATTGACCGGTTCCGCTTTGGCAGGTCATACCGTATTTTTGAAATCTATAGAATTCACGAATGAAATAGACACCTCCACCCAGTGCGATCATACCAACCAATATTTCAAATGCCGGTAAAAGTGGTGCAATTGTTATAAACAATCTGTGCCAAAGTAGTATAAGCAACATGTACATTGATGCCGTAATGATCAGAAAAATGCCACCGTACAATATGATCAGTTTTCGGGACTGAAGCTTAATCACTATACTCAGAATGAGAAGTAGAGCACCGATAGAGCATATGTTAAATCCATCTAGAAAACCCAGTAATGCAGCTAAAATAGGCATTGAAAAGGTCTCTGAGGAGACTTCACCAATCCATGGAACTGAAAAAAATTGACTCTCAGTATCATAGTCTGATTTTTTGGCGGTGGTGGCATTAATTGGTTTAGGTTCAGTAGATGGTGTTTTTTTGTCATCTGATGTATCAGACCACGCCATTACAACCGCTTCTCTTATTGAGTTTGTTACATTTTCATTAAAACCCAGAAAGAAATGTTCGCCATAAAATATGGCCGGCACTTGTCCACGCACAGGCTGAGCTTCGGGGTACATGTCATATAAATGCCCCACTTTATTTACTTCAGATCGTTTGGTTAGGTCATATTTCTCAATAATTAGATCAGGAAAATCATTTTGAAGTTCTGCAAGAAATACATTCATTCGCTGACAGGCCGGGCAGGTTGGAGAGTATAAGTAATGAAACACACTATCCGGTGTGGTGGTGGTTGGGACAGTGTCGGCGTTAGTGGTCGGTAAACCAAGGTTGCTTATAATGATCAACATTATTCCCAATGTAAAAACACGCAAAATTTTAAGTATAGACATGTTATTTATCCTAACATTATAAATATCCTACCGCCAAAATCAAGTCTAGTATTGGAAATAAATAATTTCTGAAACCGGGGCCGGAGGTCCTGAGGCAGAGTTGGTTAATATAATTAACGAAAACGTACACGTATATCTTCTATAAGGTGTAGTGTGTGCATGAAGGGTACGGCGGTTTTCATGACGTAGTCTTGCAATTTCTTCGTATCAAGACTAAAAGGCGAAAGCGCTTGATTAATGAACATTGTTCTGTCAGGAAAGAGTATGTACATATGGTCAGCTATAAACGATATGCGAATATTTACTTTTTTCTCATGCCACCAGTCATACAGATCAGACATGAACGCCGGAGTTAAGATGTATCTTGCTTCCGTAGGGTTGGTGGTTGCTACTCTGATTTGTTTGTTAAATTGATTCCATTCCATCTTGGTTTCTTGCAGACTCGCGCCTCCGGTGACGCTTCGCCAGAAACTGGTGTGGCCAAAACCCTGACTGTCGCCTCTGGTGGAGATGAAGGTTCGTCCTTCGAGTACGACTGGTAATTGATAAGAGACAAATATGCCTTTAAATATTCTTTTTACTTGCCTATTTTTACCTGAACCGGATACGTGTTTTATTTCCATCTCAGTCATTTCGCATTTGGTATTGTAGACCTTAGTAATGAAATAATTGTCCATTTTTGTTCTGTTGCGTGGCTCGGTTATTAACTGTGAGTCATCCAGTAGGGCGATTATTGAATTTTTTAATTGCGAACTTTTACGAACGTGGGTATGCTCTCCCTCTAAGTCAAAGACTGAAAAAAGTTTTGGAAATAAAAATTCGTTTACTGTAGCAATATATTGCGGTGAGAATCGGTACCATTTAAAAAGTAGTATACCGAGGTAAATAACTATCAGGTATAATGTTATTAATAGCAAGGTAAAAGCATTAACAAAAAATGAAATCACTATTAACAAACCAACACAAATGATGATTTTGTTGCGAAGACTTACGTAGTACTCAAAGGCGGACATGTCGCTGTCCTCAGAAACTTTCAAGTTTTTTATCTTAGTGGCACTATCATCGTCCCACAAATTTGTTAACTTATCTCGTACTGCCGATTCATTCGGAAAAGTCTTTTTGAATTGATGTTGACGCATGAATTATTATTATGCAGACTCATTTTTTTATCAAACATGTCACACCAAGGAGTATAATCATGAAAGATGGTCTGTTTGTTTATAAGTAGAATGAAAAAGTTTGATGAGTTTTAAAGATTTATCAATATAGTAATTTTTACTTTAGTCTAAAGATTCAATTATTTTTATTCTGTCGATGTCAGTAGGAAAAGCAGAGCGCCAAAAGGGTCTTATTACAGCTGACACTCTTTCAATTGCTTTGTATTTTTCACGAATTGACTGTAGAGCCGTTTCCGGCGATCCTTGCAGATCAGACAAAAAGTCTGATTCATCAAAAGTCCACACCAAGTGGGCTCTGCCTACTAATTTGAAATCAATAGAATTAAGTGGCTTTAGATCAGAGATCGCTACCGTGCTACTTGCATACTCAAAGGTTAGGTCGGTAGTGGCTTCATTTAACCTAACGGGTTCACCTTGGTAACCCGGAACGAGTTGATAAGCCAGAAAAGATGCAAAGTCTTCTTTGTTAAATATAGGTATTTGTAGGGTGGTTTTTTCTTTGATAGTAGCTAAATCGGAGCCCATTTCCACTGTCGGTAAGCTTTCATAAACAAAAACCTGCGCTCCGGTTAGCATTACATATCCAGCCGGTTTTTCGTTTTCTAATCTTTCAATTAGTGAATTGCGTAACTCTGTTCTCAATGCCTGTTGAGCGGTCTGTAATTCACTTTCCTCAACTACTACCTGAATACCATCAAAACCACCCTTCATTGAGTCAACAGATTCAGCAGTCACGTTGTTAAACTCCGGAGAACCTGAGAATCCCGGTATGGTAAAAGTGGTAGGCGCAAGGTTGTATTCATTGCCTGGCTGGTCTGCAAATACGTCTGCTTGAGTGACACCTGGCACGATCTCTCCATCTTCCCCACGTACATATCCGGGAACAATGGCCGGGTCGCTGATACGGAAAACAAGACCGTTTTCAGACTCAAATCGGGTATTTGTAACCAGACGAATAGGTTCGGTTGTGTGCCTGTTATAAATAAGTATTTGACCTCTTGCCTGCTCAGTGACCTCTTCCTGACCAGTAGCTCTTACCTGTTTTTCACCGCTGGCATCCAGTGACATTATTTCGTAGTGCAGGTCTGTAGCTGATTCACCTTTTATAAAAGCGGTAAATTCGGCGTTTACAGTCGAATTGTTGTTACGTGGGTGTACAACAACTTCCGCACCGCTACTAATGTAGCTTATAAATATTCCTCCTCCCAATACAAGTATAAATATCAGTGTTGCCCAAACATAGCCCATTCTCGATTTTTTTCTTCCATCTGTAAGTTTTATTTTCTGTACTTCACTATCTCCCTCAAGGCTGTTGTCATGTTCTGAAGACTCGTGTAAAGAAGCGCGACGCCTTTTTTTTGTTTGTGGCGGTTTGATATCTTGTAAATTCCATTTCTGTTTCATACTCATATTATACATAATGCTTTACTAAATTAATCCACAGCATGTGGACGCATAAATATAAAGACGTTTTGGTTTATAGATCAATCATGCCCTACTTTTGTTTCATGCCAGTTATTGGCTAAAAGGTCAAGGGTGTAATCATCAGTTCTCGCTCTATTTTTTCTAACCAGTTCATTGTTTATAACGTTATGTACCGTATGTTCTGTTTTTGAAAAAGAAACAGAAGCTGATTTTATTATGTCTTTCAAATAAGAAGTATATTTAGGTTCGGCATGAAGATATATACTTCTTGGTATAGTCAATTCATCATGACTTTCGGTAAAAAGTAATTTCAACTCTTCTGTATATTCTCCCTGTACTTTCTCAATCCCTTTTAACTGTTCCGGGTGGCGCTTAGATAGTGGTTCGCTATTTGAGTCACTAATCTGAGCCATTGCTTCGTCGTAGGTGCAAGAACACGTTTTAGCTAAGGCCTGTATCAGGTTGTGTATGCCAAAAGAGATGTAATTTGTTCTTAGTAAGACACCGTCACGAATAAAACCTATTTCGGAAGTTGTATCATTTACATCAATGATCACTGCTTCAAATTGAGGAGGGTTTTGTTTTTTTACAATCTTATAAAGGTGATACATAAGAGGGTTTATGTACAGTTCTGTAGACGGAAAGAGTTTTTGGTGACATTCTGTCACTGTATCAACGGTAGCTTGACCGGCAAGAGCTGTGAGTTGTACTATAAGTATAGAAGTTGCTTTACAGTGTAATACGTTTTCAACCGGATAGCCTTGTACGGCTTGATGTATTATTTCTTTAAAAATTATTTCATGTAAGTTTTTGGTTTCTGATTTTATGATCTGCTTGACTTTTTCCTCTCCTATATTAGTAAGTTTCTTTACTAATTTTTGGTCAATAAGAAAAGGTTTGTCATCTGATTTGTAGTGTATTCTTCTACTGGTACTGATTACCCAAGGTGCTCGTAGTGACACAAGCATGGAAACCAACTGTGCTTTTGGATATTTTTCATACAAAACTTTTAAGCCATCACTACTTAACTTCATTACAGTGTTCAAAATGGAAGCGTTTAGTCGTCTTACTATTTCTTCTTGACTCAATTCTGTATTCTTTCCGAGTATGTATTCTCTATGTTTCCATACCAAGCTGTCGGTGTCATTGTCGTTAGTTAAGGTGGGTGTGGTTATTCCAACACCTATACTCCCTGATGATATATCTAAAACCAGACAACATTCTCTAGTATGCTTTATAAATGAGCTAAACATAGCGTTACCGACAGTATAACTCATTTTTTGTTACTGTGAGTAAATGTTGTTGATATATTCATGACTTACGCGTTTCTGATGAAGTTCGAGGCGTTGACACAGCTATAGTTCCGGTAAACATTTATTACTAACGTAATAAACCAAAATCGTTTAGTCAGTCACGAAAGAATATAAATGATCACGGAAACTATAGCTGGGTGAGGCGTACTTGGTGGTACGATAAAAGGTTTGAGTAACGAAAGCAATAAAGAAATTCGGCAAACGCGTAAGTCCTGATATTGTGAAATAAAAAGCCTTAAATACTATGTGATTAAAATTAAAGCTACAGAAGGATGTATTTTACTGCGTTTCATTTTGAAGTACACCTTTTATTCTGCGAATTCCGGACGCAACAGACTCCTCTTTTTTTATCATGAATCTGCCTTTTATTTCTGATAGGTTAGTCACGTGCGGACCACCACATAATTCGCGTGAGAAGATCTTTCCGTCTGTACCGGTTATGGTGTAAACCTTTACCTCGTCAGGGTAGCGGTCCCAGAAACTACCTTCTATATCAGGCGAGTTTTGAGCATCGGATTTTGGCATATGTTCAAAATGTACTTTACCTCCGATAGATAAAGCTTCATTAACCAAATCTTCTATTTTTTGCTTCTCTTCTTCGGTCAGACGTTCCGGATGATTAAAGTCAAAGCGCAGTCTTTCGTTGGTGATGTTTGAGCCGGCTTGGTGTACATGTTCACCTAAAACTTGTCTAAGACTGGAGAGTAGAAGGTGTGTTAATGTGTGATAGGCAACTATTTGTTGAGAATGTTCGGCTAAACCGCCTTTAAACTTTTTATCGGCTCCGGCTCTAGATAACTCTTGGTGTTTTTTAAAAAGAATTTTAAACTCTTCTATTACTTCATCTGGCACAGGGTCTTTTTGTTTGTTATTTATTATCTCTACAGATAACTCAAGAGGAAAACCGTCGGTTTGGTAAAGGTCAAACAGGGTTTTGGCATAAATTACCAATTGTTTACCGTTGCCACCTTCAGCATTAAAGATCTTTTCTATTTTGTTTAGTCCCCTATTTAGAGTTTTTCTAAACTGACTTTCTTCTTTTGAAATCGCTTCAACTATCTTATCAAGGTTGGTCTCCAGCGTTGAATAGTGTCCTTTGTAGGTATTTATAACTGAATGGGCTAATTTAGACAACTCTCCAGATTGTATACCGATCTGGTCGGCAAATCTTACAGCCCGCCTTAAAAGCCTTCTAACAAAGTAGCTTTGGTCAGTGTTTCCGGGCAATACCCCATCATTTATCATAAAAACAGCACCACGAAGATGGTCAACAACGACTCTAAAAGCTTCAGTATTTTCAGAATATTTCTTATTCGTTAATTTTTCCAGATCTTTGACTGTGTTATGCAGTAAATCAACTTTAAAAATGTCAGGATCGTTGTTGGCTGCTGCTGCTATCCTCTCAAGACCTCCTCCGAAATCAACATTTTTATTTGGTAAAGCAGAAAAACTACCATCGGGATTTTTAATGTAGGCAATAAATACACTGTTACCTATTTCTAAAAATTGTCCGGAATCACTGTTTGGGTGTGGTTTTTTGTGTTTGTATTCAGGATGAGTAGCGTGTTCAGTACCAAAATCATAAAAAACTTCGCTGTCTGGTCCGCCGATTTCTCCAATAGGCATTTTCTCCGGTGGTCCTGATCTACTCCACCAGTTTTTTTGCGCGTCATAGTAAAAAATACGTCCGCCCTGCATACCGGTCTCGTAGCCGTTTTGTTCACTACCGATATGCACGGCTTTGGCTTCTATGTCTTTTTCTTTGAACAATTTTTGCCATATTAGTACTGATTCATCGTCACGTGGAATACCCAGTCTGTCGTCACCGGCAAAAACCGTTACGTATATTTTTGTCGGGTCAAGTTTTATTTTGTCTACTAAAAAAGAAAAAAACCACCTTAATTGTTCTTCTTTGTAGTAATCTCCCAATGACCAGTTGCCCAGCATTTCAAAAAAAGTAGTGTGACGATTGTCACCAACTTCTTCAATGTCTTCTGCTCTAAAGCATTTTTGTGAATTGACTAAACGTGTACCCTTAGGATGCGTTTCCCCCATGAGGTAAGGTATCAAAGGTTGCATCCCGCTACCTGTAAACAAGGTTGTGGGATCGTTCTCCGGCAATAATGATGCTGAAGGTATAACAGCATGCTTATTATCCTTGAAATAATCTATATATGTTGACCTGATCTTATTTGCGTCCATAATTGGTTCTTATTGATTATTGTGCACTATAGCAGAAAATACAAATACTGAAAATCATTAACGCGATACTTTATGATTCAATTTAAAAAAGTTTATAGCAGATAATTCATGACTTACGCGTTTCTGATGAAGTTCGAGGCGCTGACCCAGCTATAGTTCCGGTAACCATTTAATACTAAGAAACTGTTTGAAGTCTCACCACAAAGCTTACTTCGTTATGGTCGCTCT
>SKGH01000032.1 GCA_007117575.1 Candidatus Kaiserbacteria bacterium
ACCTCCTTACAGGAGCTGTACACCTTGTCACGATTTCCCATTCTTCAAAATCGCTGGCAAGGTCTTGCGAAGCTTCGAGTATTCGCTTCTCACCCTACCGAGAAGCTAGAACTTTTTTGTATGTTATAGTGGTCACACTATGAGCAATAAAACATCCCACGACAGTGAGACGGCAGCACACGGGCAGCAGGTTATTACTGCTTGTGCTTTCATTCATCACACTTTTGATGGAGTAACAAAGGTATTTCTACCAAAACGAGCAGATACTAAAAAATTTCTTCCTGGAGTATACGAGCTACCTGGAGGTCATATTGACTTTGGAGAGGGTATCGCTGATGGGCTGCAAAGAGAAATCAGAGAAGAGTTTGGAGTTAGTGTAAATATTGGAGACCCTTTTGCATCGTTTACATATACCAATAACATCAAAGGATCTCATTCGGTCGAGGTAATATACTTCGCCACATTCAAATCCCCCATCGATCAGATACAACTTGACCCCGCAGACCATTCTACTTTTGACTGGTTCGCTGAAATTGAGCTCGATAAAGTAGTTGATGAAAACAAACGAGATGATGACCCTGAAATAAAAGCGCTCTACAAAGCCTTCTCTTTACTTCGTGGTGAAGCTCCAAACTTCGGCAAAGACTAGTACTATGAATGAAAAAGCTATATTTGAATATCTGTTTAGTATCGCACCCCAGTCAAAAGATACAGACGGGGTGGTAACTTGCTGTCTAAGTGCTCCCGTCATTATTTACAAACCAACCGCTACTTCTAATGCCTAGACATCTATTTATTTATATCAAGAGCGGATGTTTTCCTGCACAAAACTAGTGCGAGTACTATTTTTAGGGCTTATTTATCAATTTAAACATTATCCACCACCTTCAGGACACCAACCACCTCAATTGCGTTTACAATGGTATAATTAAACTGCTAGCATGCAAGTTCAACAAAAAACACCACGGGCCTACCGTGATGTTTTTGCTTTAGAGAAGACTCTTTACTTTCAGTGAGACACTCCAGAATGGTTGTAAGACAAACTCTTGTGACTCTAGACATCCAGTGGTTAGCTTTCCGTCCTTCAAAGAAATTAAACGATACCTCTATAAAGACTAGTCCTAATGATTGTTGCAACGCACATCAGCACTAGGTTTCCCCGCAAGTTCAGACGACCTTACAAGTCATCATAGAGTGGGGTACGTTCAATAGGTTTGTCATAAAAAATGATTTTACCTAGTAACGTACTGCCGAAGCAGCATATATATTATACTTCAAATCAAACTGCAGTGAAATCAAACATTGGAATGTATATGGTTTCACCCCCTAGAGATACAGTTCGAACCGTCCTCTACGACCACGCCTATCATTACTTTTTTGCGGGAAATTTAAATATGGAAGGGCGAGGCCAAAAATACTCAGCGAAATAACTCTATTTATGAGCATCACAGCTGTTAAAAACACCAAATTCAAGAAGGTTGTCTTGTTAAAATATACTAGAGTCATAAAAACAAATATTTTCAATATCTAAAGATATGTTAACCACCGACCTTCTAATACGAAATAAGCTAGTTGAATATATAAAATCACAACATACTGATCACTCCGCAAGAGTTGTTCAAGAATTATCTGTTTGTGGCGGTAAAGCACGTATAGATGTCGCTACCATCAATGGAACAATGCACGGATTTGAAATCAAAAGTGATGTAGACTCTTTACAAAGATTTTCTCAACAAATTGATTTTTATAATTGTGTTTTTGACAAACTCACACTTGTTGTAGGGGTTTCTCATTTATACGAAGCATTTACTATGGTACCCGAATGGTGGGGTGTAATGGTAGCAAGAACAGATGAACAGAATAAGATTTATTTTAACACCATACGTGACAGTCAATTCAATGAACAGATCAAGCTGAAGGAGGTGGCGAGCTTACTATGGAAGACAGAAGCCCTAAATATTTTGAATACAGCAGGAATCAAGCGTGGATATCAGTCGAAGACCCATAGTCAGCTTTGCGAAAAACTATCTGAGGAATTTGATAGGGCGTCTTTATCGCAATTTGTCAGAGACTCATTGTTTAATCGACCAAATTGGAAAGCTGTCGCATAACTAAAGCTATGTGGTGACTAATACCAGCGGCAATCCAGTCTTGAGTTCTTCCCGTGCCTTTGATTGATTTATCACGACGATATTTCTCCCAGTGGATAGCTTTTTCAACAATATAATTGTCACCGTAACTAAACTTCTCTCTCTCACCAAAAGTAGCTTGGTTAAATTCTGGCTGCAAGACAAGCAGGCTTGCGTTGGCTAAATAATACCCAAATTCTCTTTTTTTTCCCTTCATTATCATCCAACTACACTCAAGAGAATACTTGAGCGTAGACGTTGATTCAAAAAATTGTAACGAATCGTTATAGAGAGGGTGTCTGATACTGTAGTCAGAAAAAATAGGCTTCCGTATATCGTTGTCATTTTGTAATACATTCTGTTGCCAAGCAATCCAATCGATTCTGGTAATATATGTTGGATCATCTAGAGAACAAGTTGACATATCAACTGGGAATGCCCCGCTGCTAAAAATAAATGTTTTAAATTCATCAAGTCTGTCAATTGTTTGAGCTGCTGAATACACCACATTGCATTGCTCAACCTCATCAATATATTTTAAATCAACTAAAAGATGTGCTTTGTCGTATTTGAGACCTAAGGTATCCAATACGCTTTTTAGTTCCTGATTTAGTCCTTGCACGTCCTTTAGGCTAAAGGTGGTTACGCGTATACACACTTCGCATACCTGATTTCCAGAAACCAGTTTTGCAAATAACTCAAAAATTTTTTGATTATCAGCTAAATTTACAACGGGAATAATCCTTAAACCAGTTTTACAACATTCAGATAGGATTGTATTGAAAGTAAAACATTTTAGATCCACGGTCTTATCTCGATTATGCAGCCAACTGACATCCAAATACAAATCTCTTTTACCCCAAACTTTTTTAATTTCTTTTGGTATGTTAAAGACTCTTTCTTCAGTCATTTTTTTTACCATTTCGTCTAGGATTTCATCATCAGTCTTTTTGGTGTTTGTCTTACTATTTGTGTATTGACTAACACTCGGCAAAACTACTTCGGCAATGGGAACAATGTGGTCTTTGTGTTTATCTGCAACTTTTTCCAACGCTGTTTGTTCGGCAGCTTTCCATTTTAATATTGGTACATAGTTTTTTTCTATTCTCATATTTTACTTATTCCAAGCTATCTCAGGAAAACTGTCTCTAACAGTTGATTCGGTAATCACCTTTGTTAATTTTGCCCAATCTTTCATCTCGTATCGAATTTTTCCAGCAACTATTGCTGTATGTACCCCTATTTCACTTGCTAATGCACTGGCTGACAACCGAGATGGAACTAACTTTGCCGCACTAATTTCCCATTTTTCAGTAGGTACTAATGCTTCACTGGCTAAATCATCAGCTTCTTTTTCCATTTCGCTAACCTCTACACCCGCAACCTTTTCAAGTTCGTCGTAAAAAATCAAACTCTCCTGGTTTTTATGAAGTGAAATATGGGCAAGTTCGTGCATCAAAGTAAACCAAAAATTGTCAAGACGGTCGAATCTTAACGTGAGTCCAATAATGGGATTTTCTTGATTCACCAGAACAGCTGCACCATCCAGTCGTGTCTTCTTAAAATGAGGTTCTATTACTAAGATGATTCCATTCTTTCCAAGAAATTCTTGAACTTTTTTAGGTGCATTCTCATCGGTACTGATTTTTGCCACCTTGCGCATAAACGCAAGATCAACTGTTCCGTCAAGATACTCAGTAGTCACTTTCATCTGTTCAGCCCTTTTCAGTACACATCCAAACCACGCTGCGAGTGCATTTTTATCTGTAAGTGGTGAGGTTCTATAATTTGATTGTCTAAGTAAACCAGCCAACTGAACTTCTCTATTTCTAAAGGTAAATAGATTATCTAGACTGACATTTCCAAGTCTATTTAATACTTCAGATCGCAATCCTTCGGTCCAACTAGCAGTATTTTTAGAATCATTTACCTCTACATCCTGAATGAGCACTTTAGCAGGAATACCGAGACCTTTCTCCAAAGAGCGAATCATTGACAGTGATAGTGAACGCTTACCAGAGAGAACCTCGGATACTTTACTTTTACTACCAATGAATGGCTCAAGATCGCTTGGCTTCAAATTAAGCTGTTCCATTCGAAACTTGATGGATTCAACTGGGTTCGGAAGTGCAGACGGAAAATTACTTTCTTCGTATGCTTCTATAAGCGTGGCTAATAGCTGTAATTGATCAGATTCTTCAGAGCCTTGAGCAGGATTAAGAAGCATAAGCTCTTCTAATTTTGAAAGAGCCTCTTCGTAATCGTTTTGTGTTTTGATTACTTTAATGTTGATCATAAGCCTTATTTAATTTGCCACTTATCGTACTCTTCATGAGTACCTATCTTTTTGACTAAGACTACTTGCTCTTCGTAGCTGATAAGCACCCACAGCCGATACTTGTTCCCACAAATATTAAAAATGGTGTTAAGGTTACCTAAAGGGTCAGCAGTAGGGTACTGACGCTTCATATCGTGTGGAGACCGCCAATCAGCATCCTTCACCTCGGCTTCCCACGCTTCTACTTGTTTACGGGCGTCTGCGTGTCTTTGTTTGAAGCTATATAATTCTTTTTTACCTAGTAATCTCATCTTGATTAATAAAATGTTCCCTACTTGGGAACAAGTTACCATATAAAAGAAATGTTTACAATGTTCTCATCACCTATATATCAGCCATACAACATAGAACACGGTCTCAAATAGGAGATGGGCTAGATCCCCCTAGTCACCCAAAACAAACCCTCGCTTCATCTAACCAACCCGGGGTCATTTCTTCAAAAGAATTCCACTCGAAGGACAGTAGTCGCCCAAATGCAGGGACCCCTTATGGGGTCTTTTGCATTTGGGCGACTAAAGAAGTGCCCTGCGTTACTTCTGTCCGGAAACGAAGCCACGGAACATGTGACGAGCGACCACAAAGAGCGAGGCACTACGAGTGGCCGACCAAGAAACCGAGTCTATTTTATGAACGTAGTTATATAAAATATCCGGTATTCTGGGTCGATTCCTTACAGGAACTGTACACCTTGTCAGTATTTTGTTCGTAAACTCCAAAATACTAGGCAAGGTCTTGCGCCAGTTCCCCAAACTGGCTCACCCGGTAGTCGCCCACTATTTTGGGCTTTACTTTATAAAGCTTTTCTGACCTCCTTACAGGAGCTGTACACCTTGTCACGATTTCCCATTCTTCAAAATCGCTGGCAAGGTCTTGCGAAGCTTCGAGTATTCGCTTCTCACCCTACCGAGAAGCTAGAAATGATATACTGATTTATAATGAAAACATTATTGAGAAATAATGGCTCAACTCTAACTGCCAAACTGGCTAAGCTATCGCCTGGCAAGGAAGAAATTGTCTCCTACCAAAATATTCCCAAAGACATTTCCCCTTACAAATTGATACTTCTCTCAGGCAGTAGCACGCACCCTGTGTTCGGTAATGAAGATCTTTTCTCGGCAGAGATAACACTCATTAACAGATGTGACGTACCGATTATTGGTATCTGTTTGGGGCACGAACTCATCGCGCATACATTTGGTGCAAAACTGAGTCATCTCGGCAAAAGTCACGTTGGTATGACAGAAGTGAATGTCACACAAGAACACCCTATGTTTATGGGACGTACATCATTTACAGTCTTTCACAACCACCGGTATGGAGTTACAGAACCCGGAAACGAGCTTACTGAGCTAGCTCGTACGGAGCACAGTATAGCAATACTAAAGCATAAACAACGTGAGATATACGGTTTCCAATTTCACCCTGAACATCACACAGACCAACAGTTTGGTGATGAGGTATTTATTAAATTATTTGATGTTTTAACGTCAGAATAAAAACGTTACATTATCTCGTACTTCAAACACAGTTCTAACATCCTTTACACAAGCGCCGAAAAGGTCGTTTATCATACTTGACAAAAATATACCAAAATATACACTTTGGTATATGAAAACATATACCATTCTTAATGTAAAAACAGACAAAAAACTCAAAGCTGAGGCTAAGAAAGTCGCAGAAGAGTTGGGTGTACCACTCAGTACGGTTATCAATGCTTTTCTTAAAAAGTTTGTTCGTGAGAAAGAAATCACTCTCTCGGCCAATCCCTTACGTCCTACTCCCTATCTTATTGAGTGTATTGAAGAGGCTCGAAAAGAATATGAGGCCGGGGAGGTTGAATGGTTTGCTAACTCTGATGATTTTCTTGTTGCTTTAAAGAAAAAATAGTGTATGCAAATCGGTAGAAGTAGGAGATTTGATAAACAATACAAAAAATTACCTAAGAAGATTCAACAGCAGTTTGATACACGTTTTAGAATGTACCTAACTAACAAACACAATCCACTGCTTAATGTCCATCCCTTGTCGGGCAAGTATCGTGATCACCAAAATTTTAATGTAAATGCTGATGTTAGAGTAGTTTTTTTAAGGGATCAAAATAAACTCTACCTTGTCGCTATTGGCTCGCATAGTGAATTGTATGGTTGAGTCAAGCGGTTTTCTTTTACTTTCACTACAACGAAACCATTTTCTCCCAATCACCGCAAACAAACCCTTGCTTCATCTAGCCAAGCAAGATATTGGTGCTCGAATTAGTGCCGCTCAAAGTATTTCCGAATCTAGTAATTGCTAGTACTTATTAAATTCCAAGCCAATTTCTCCTACGAATCAGAGCTTGCAGATTTATTATAATTTATTATGATAATATCATACTAAATTATAATACATTTTATGACTACCTTATCTGTACCATTGACCCCAGAACTTGCTACGTTTGTTGAGGAAGCTGCTAAAAGTAGCGGCCTCACCAAGGCTGACATAATGCGTCAAGCACTTACTCTTTACGCTGAAGAGCAAGCTGTTCGTAAAGTACTAATTGCCTCAAGCGAACCAACGCTCAAGGGTGACTTACGTGACTTGATGAGCAAATTAGACTGATATGACAATCAGTTACAAGCCCTCATTCGTAAGGGAATTTAAAAAATTACCGATAGAGCTACAAGAAGAGGTGCTGGATAAAATTGAATTATTCAAGAATGTTAAGAATCATAAGAAGTTAAGAGTTCATAAACTCAAGGGCAAGCTCAGCAACTTTTACAGTTTTTCTGTTACGTATTCACACCGTATTGTGTTCAGTTACGAATCCAAGGAAGAAATAGTATTTCTTGCAATTGGAGATCATAGTGTGTATAGATAGCAAATAACCATCTACCTAGTGGGACCACTTTCTCCCCTCTCACCCCATACAAACCCTTGCTTCATCTAGCCAAGCAAGATATTGATGCTCGAATTTGTTCCGCCACCAGAGCACTTTCACTTTCATAGTCGCTTTGCTCCTTGAAGATAAAGCCTGGCGCTTGCTATGTAGATCCCTTCAATCATTGTCTAAAAATTGCCTTTTGGTCAATGTTCCCAGAACCAGAGACAAAGGCTTCGCTCCTCTAACCCTGGAATTGGCTAAAATGGGTGGAGAGCAGATAGATGA
>SKGH01000049.1 GCA_007117575.1 Candidatus Kaiserbacteria bacterium
CACAATCTTTGTTTCGGGTCGTCATGACCAAAAATTCAGCTACAAACCCATGCTTCGTCCTCACCGTATCCCGATACGCTTCGGACTCCAGCACAGGTTTTCGCTTGAATTTTTGGTCACTCCGGACCTCGATGAGACTCCAAACAGTTTCTAAGACCTACGACTCACTAAAATTGTTACCGCTTTAGTGACTATAGGTAATATATCATCATAGAAGTTAAGATCCAATATATCTGCCACCTTAAACCATTTTGCGTCATCCAGACCACCACTTTTCGCTAGCGCAAGTTCAGTATGCTCACCTTTTGCTAAAAAATAAGTAACTTGTTTTCTAACCTTACCCAACTCCGGGTGAGAAGCCACGTACTCATTTTTACCCAACTCTGCTTCAATCTCTACATCCAAATCTATTTCTTCTTTTATGGCTCGCACCGCTCCTTCCTGAACCGTCTCATCATCACGTACCTTGCTCTTTGACAAGGTCCAATGCCCAAAGATGTCATGAACTAAAGCAAAATACATGTTTTCTTCATTTTCCGCGTACACAACCGCCCCTGACAACCTTTGTATCTGCATCTTATCAAAAGGCAGATCCTTGCGAGGTTTCTTTCCCACCTCATCTTTACCGGGTTCACCTATCTCTTTATAGACCGCACCAAGAACACCGTTAACAAAACGACTGCTGTTATCTCCACCAAACTGTTTTGCCAATTCTATGGCTTCGTTGATAGCTACTTTAGCCGGCACCTCCTTGCGGTCTGAAAACAACAACTCATAAAGTCCGAGCCTTAATATGTTTCTATCAATGGGAGATATTCTATCCAGTGGCCACTCAGGCGCGGCTTTTTCGATAACCTTATCCAACTCCGGCCTCTTGCTAACCACGCCATCTAGTAGTCGTTCAATAAAAGTTACGTCTGCCTTATTACGAGCAAACTCAGCCACGTTCCTATCTAAAGCTTCGCGAACCCCATCTCTGTCTAATTCATTAAGGTCCCACTCAAAAAGTGTTTGAAGAACAATGGATCTGGATACGTGTCGATTAACCATAGAACTGTGTACTAAACATATACTACACACCAGTGTAGCATAATCAAGGACTAACAAGATAACGCAAAGCGCAACAGATGTGGATTATTTCTGCTCGCTATTGTTTTCTGAAGTAGAAATATCGGTATTCTGATTACTTTCTTGGTTGTCAGTATCTTCTCCACTCGCCTTGATAGCCTCACGCTTAGCTCGTAACCGTTGCTCTCGCTTAACGCGCTCCGCGCTCAGGTCCATCACCTGCCTGCCTTTATAAAAACCGCAAACCAAACACATGTGGTGTGGTCGATGATAGGCTCCGCAATTGGTACACACCGCTAACGTGGGTTTGCGCAAAGCGTGATGAGAACGACGGTTTTTAGTGTGAGACCGTGTATGTCGCATTCGAATTACCATAACGCGACAACTATAGCAAATATTGACAATATTGCAATAAAAAAAGCCGGCTAAAGCCGGCTAAAGGGTGAACTGAATTGTTCTTAATTTATCGGTAAAAACCTACCGAAACCTTGACCTGATTGTTCTAAACGTGATTTTCTTCTGTCAGCTTTTTTTGCGTGTTTCCAACGCTTACACTCATTAAAGTGCTGACACTCACTAGGCGGTCTAGTCTCAGGACCGCGACCACCACAAGCCATGCACCAAATTCGAACCACCTGTTGTGTATTGTTTAACTGACCTTTCGTTGTACTCACATAACCACGGTAATATTCACAATCAATACAAGGTATTGACGGCTTATTTGAATCACTCACAATTTTCTCCTTTTTTGTGTTTCAGTTAACAGCCACTTCTTTGCGTGGCTACTTAAGATTATGCAGAATAATCAGCCAATAATCAAGACTTACTTCGACCACAATTTACCCTTGCCATCCAAGAAACTCGAAATAAACCAAAATCGTTTTAGTCAGTCACGAAAGAATATAAATGATCACGGAAACTGGGGCTGGGCAGCGCCTCGAACTTCATCAGAAACGCGTAAGTCATGATTATAATAACTTGCGACAAAAAGTAGCTCTGTGCAACGAACTAAGCCCATACAAACGTATGGCACGACAATGGTCTGGCGTACCGTAGCCCTTATGAGTGGCAAAGTTGTATGCCGGAAAACTTTTTGCCACATTTACCATGTATCTATCGCGACGCACCTTAGCAACCACAGAAGCCAGCCCTATAACCTTCTCACTTCCATCGCCACCTTTAATAGTTTCCTGATCTTTAAATTCTTGCGGAGCATATAGACCTCCGTCCAGTTTTATCATCATCGTCTCAGCGCCACATTTGGTTTCAGACATGATCCTGCCTAAGGATCTTTTGATCGCCACTTTAATAGCTTGTGATATACCGCTTTTATCTATCACTCTAGCTGAAACAAAGGACACGGCGCAATAAAGCTCTTCACTCAAACTTACTTCCTCAACTCGCTTGCTTATCATCTCACGCTTTAATGCCGATAAGGTTTTACTATCAGCTACCCCCGGCAATAAAGACCAATCAAAACCAATCGGTACAGCCACCGCCCCCACCACAACCGGACCCGCCAAAGGACCCCTTCCCACTTCGTCCACACCTATTAACCAAGTTTTAGCCATAACTATCCAAAACAATAACACAACTAAACACAATTCTGCTATACTGGCAGACACATGACCAAGGAAAATGAAGTTATGGAAGATTTTGTGCATTTACACGTACATTCTCATTATTCTCTACTAAACGCCTTACCTAAACCCATAGAACTGGCACAGGTGGCATCAGAAGACGGGCAAAAAGCGTTGGCCTTAACCGACGCCGGCGCGCTTTATGGAGCCATAGATTTCTACAAAGCTTGCACCAAAACCGGTATCAAGCCCATCATTGGCCTAGACGCCTATTTAGCACCCAGAACTCGTTTTGATAAAGAAACCAATCTGGATAGACCACGTGCCAGACTGGTGCTTTTGGCGAAAAACAACATCGGCTATGAAAACTTGATAAAACTGGTCACCAAATCAAACTTGGAAGGTTTCTACTACCACCCACGCGTTGACCGTGACCTACTTAAAACTCACTCAGAAGGTCTTATTTGTTTGATACCCTCCTTTGCCGGCGAAACCTCCCAACACCTTAAGGTAAACGACATGGAAAGAGCGTCTATCGACTTGGACTGGTATCAAAGCACCTACGGACAAGACTGCTATTTAGAATTAACTCACCACCCTGAACTGGTAGATCATAAAAAACTGCAAGACAAGATAAGACAGCTTTCTAAAGACTCGGGAGTCCCTACCGTCGCATCTCACGATGTTTATTACCTTAAACCGGAGGATTCTTTAGCTAGAGAAGTAATGATAAAGATACAAAACGGTGGAGTGGTGGATACCCAAGCGGAAAGGATCGAGGATTTTTCTTTTATTGATAGATCTACCGCTTGTCGTTATTTTAAAGACGACCCACAAGCGATCAAACGCACTTTGGAAATAGCAAACCAATGCAACGTTGAAATACCCATCGGCACCGTTTGGTATTTCCCTGACTACAAAATAGAAAGTGGTCTAGAACCTGACGAGGAACTAAAACAACTGGCATACAAAGGTATAAAATGGCGTGGACATTCCTTGGATGATGACATCGTAAAAAGTCGAATTGATTACGAACTTTCAGTCATCAAAAAAAAGGGTTACGCGAAATACTTTCTTGTAGTTGGAGACCTGCTACGAGAATCTCGTAAACGTGGCATACTAACTACCATTCGTGGTTCAGTGGCCGGATCCTACACCACCTTTGTGTTAGGCATCACCAACGTTGACCCTTTGGCATATAAACTACCCTTTGAAAGATTTCTTAACCCCGAACGACCTTCAGCTCCGGACATCGACATGGACTTTGCCGATAATCGTCGTGACGAAATAATAGACTACACCAAAGAAAAATACGGTGCCGACAAAGTAGCCCAGATAGGCACTTTTGGAACCATGATGGCACGTGCCGCCGTGCGTGACGTAGCACGAGCGCTCGGTCACCCCTACTCTACCGGTGACCGTATTGCCAAACTAATCCCCATGGGTAGTCAGGGTTTCCCTATGACCATAGACAAAGCCTTAGAAATAGAGCCTGAACTAAAGAAACTCTACACACAGGACTCGGAATCTAAAGAAGTTATAGATTTAGCAAAAAACATAGAAGGACGGGTAAGGCACTTGGGTGTTCACGCCGCCGGTGTGGTGATAGCACCGGAACCACTCAACCGCTTCGTACCGGTACAGGTTGACCCTAAAACCGGAAAATACATCACTCAATACGAAATGCATAGTGTGGGTGAAGATGGTGTCGGTCTCTTAAAGTTTGATTTTCTTGGCATTAAAAACCTTTCCATCTTGGCAGACGCGGTTAAAAGGGTTAAAGAAAACCATAACGTAAGCATAGATATAGAAAACATACCACTAGATGACGATAAAACTTTTACCATGCTAGCTAAAGGTGAAACCATGGGGCTTTTTCAGTTAAACGGCACAGGTATGACCGCCTTCCTCAAACAACTACGACCCAGCACCATACACGATATAAACGCCATGGTTGCCCTATACAGACCGGGGCCTATGGAGTCCATACCTCAATACATCGCTCGTAAACACGACCCCCACTTAATAAGTTACTTAGACCCTCGCCTAGAAAAAATACTTGACCGCTCCTATGGAGTGATAACCTATCAAGATGACGTACTCATGATCTCTCGCGAATTAGCCGGATACTCTTGGCTGGAAGCGGATATGTTACGTAAAGCCATGGGGAAAAAAATACCGGAAGTCATGGAGGCGGAAAAACAAAAACTCCTAAATGGCTTTATGAAACACGGCAAACTCACTCCCCAAAAAGCAGAGAAGTTATGGAAATTGATAGAACCTTTCGCGGCCTACGGATTTAACAAAGCTCACGCGGCCAGCTACGGCAGAGTCGCCTACCAAACAGCTTACCTTAAAGCCAATTTTCCCTACGAATACATGGCATCGGTACTGACAGCCGATTCCGGCGATACTGATAAAATAGCTGAAATAATCCATGAATGTGGCCGTATGGGAATTGAAGTGCTACCACCGGATATAAACGAAAGTTTTGCCCCTTTTTCAGTAGTCCCGGCTGATACTGAATCAACTAAAACAAAAATACGTTTCGGTTTAATGACCATTAAAAATTTTGGTGCGGGAATAACCAACTCCATCATTACTGAAAGAGAAAAAAACGGTCATTTCAAATCTCTCAGTGACTTTCTCACCCGCGTGCATGATAAGAATTTAAATAAAAAGTCTTTAGAGGCACTTATTCAAACAGGTGCTCTTGACCGTTTTGCCGAACGCGGACAAATGTATCAACAAATTGAACGTCTTTTAATGTTCAATAAAGAACAAACTGCGGGCAAAGAAGCCAATCAAGATACATTGTTTGGATCTCTCAATTCAGAGATTAGCGACCTTACTTTGGAAGCGACTGAACCGATTGATAAAGAAACGAAGTTGCTGTGGGAAAAAGAATTGTTGGGTGTCTATGTATCCGGCCATCCTCTTGACCAATATGAAGACGAGATAAAAAAAAGACCTTCCATAAGCAGTATAAAGAAAGACGGTCGCAATGGAATACCGGTCATAACCGCCGGCTTAATGGAATTGAACAAAGAACTACTAACAAAAAAAGGCGACAGAATGGCATTTTTGCGACTTGTGGACGGCTTTGACCAAATTGAGTTGGTAGCTTTTCCCGAAACTTATACCAAGTATAGAGAATTATGTGCGACAGGGGTGTGTGTGGCAATCAAAGGCAGACTGAACATCAGAAACGATGAGCCGACCATAGTGATTGAAAAAATAAAATCATTAGCTAAAGTAGCACCAACAGACACAACGTCATAAAAGCAAAAACACCTCATAAAAAAGGTGTTCTTGCTTGCATTACCACTAGTTAGTTTATTTATCCTTATTATAACTTACTAAACCGGTTTTGATTTATTTTAATTAACATGTAATTCGAAAAATGGATTCGAATGTCTACCCGCCCTTCTAAAAACAGTAAACGAGTTTAATCTTGTGAGGTAACTATCTTCACCGCTTTCATTATTGCCATTTTTACAGCAGAAGATTCATCTTGATATACGCCATCCAAGGCTCCGGTTAAAGCCTCTATAACCGATTTTATCTGTTCGTCAGACAACTCTTTTGAATGCTCCACCAACAGATCAGAAACTTGAACATTTTCACCTTTACGTAGACGGTACAAAGCATCCAGATCGGCTGAAGCATCGGCCAACGCCACTATTGGTCTACTGGCTATCATTTTGTATGAAGCTACAATGTTTCCACTAACTATCGCCTCAGCCAAAGAGCCTGTTCCCAGAGGTACGGAAACTGCCTCAAAATGTGTGCGAGAACTATCTGTTGCACCTTCAATGTCTACTTTATTTTCGTCTAAAATAGCTATCAATTCACGCATTCTAGGCAAGTTTAAGACCACCCAACCATCTTCAGTGGGGTATGTTTCTCTAGCGGTAGCCACCACCTGCCTCATAAACAAATGAGTATCCTTGCCTTCACTATGGCCGACCAACAAGCGCATAGCATCTCCTGACAAGAGAACCTTGTGTGCGTGAGCATAGTTTTCCAATTTGGTCACCTCAGAAGAGTCTGTAGCTGTGGCAAAAGCGTAAGAGTTTGCGTAACCCATTACCGGTAAATTATTAGGAATATTGTTTCCTGTACTAACGTCACCCACCTCGGCGATTTGTGCATTATCGACAGAATTGGCGACGGCTACATCAGAAGATGCATACATATTACCAAAGTGAGGGTCGTCATCTATTTTATTTTCGTAAACTATCCTATTATCAGAATTGTTCTCTGGTTGCGGTTGAATAAACTGATCAACACTCGCCCCCACATGTTGCAACTTTTGTTTTTTTCTGTTGGTAAAAACGTAAGCTATAAACAAAGACCATAGGGTTAGTAAGATATAGAATAAAGTGGTGAGTACAGGTCCCGCCTCAAATCCTGTATAAGGAACCTGTGACAAAGCTATACCGGACACTAAAGGCTGTTGGTCACGCACCTCACTTACAATCACTTCCGGATCACCCACTTCAACCTTGACACTACACTGACGATCATTACTACCTCTACGTACCATTAATATATACTCGGTAGTACGGTTTGGGCGCACGGTCTCACTATCATTCAATCTCTCACTATTTCTAGCTATTAACTCATTGCCTCTATCGTCTTTCAGAATGATGTCCTGTGCATTTCTAGTTTCCCAAGTCAATTCGACTGTATCTCCGGCCTGAATTCTGGTTTTGTCTGCGTAAATCTCACACCTAGGTACCACTGTACCACCACCTGATCTGCTGGGAGTACTTGGCGTGGTGGTTATCTCTGCCACTGTAACACTTCGCTCACAAACCACCTCTCCTCCATCGCCGGAAGCGGTTAAGGTAAAAGTGCGAGTGCTTGGTACCTGCACTTCACGAGTACCGTTGAGAGCCACGCTACCTATACCTTGGTTGATACTGA
>SKGH01000076.1 GCA_007117575.1 Candidatus Kaiserbacteria bacterium
AAATACAGGTTGATTAATTGTGAGTATTCTGTAACATATTGTTATATTTTCGTTCGGAGACCAATTACCTCAGCGTATTTATAGCATATCATAATAAGATCATGGGAGAGCGAACCAGAGAACTGTTAGTACTGATTACCGGCGATATCTTTATATTTATTGTCTCACTTTGGTTTACTTTATTGGTGCGGTATGGGGAGTTACCCAATGTTAACTTGTTTGAGGCACACTTGTGGCCTTTTTTAACCCTTTCGTTTTTATGGTTATTTATTTTTTATATATCCGGGCTTTATGATAAGCACACAGTGTTTGTTAAATCTTTGCTGGTGGGGCGCATCGCCCACGCTCAATTGATCAATGTTTTTTTGGCCGGTGTCATTTTTTTGACCATACCGTTTGGTATAACACCTAAGACAAATTTGGTTATCTATCTTGGTATATCAACTATATTGTTGAGTTTGTGGCGTTTAAAACTGTTTAATCGTTTGACGCCTAAGTCAATGTATAAAGCGGTTTTAATAGCTGATGGAGATGAGGCTATAGAGTTAGTAGATGAGGTAAATAACAATGACAGGTATCACTATTCATTTGTTCGCATAATAGACAGTGTCACTGCCGGCAATACTCCTGATTTTGAAAAAAAGCTTCAAAGTTTGATGGAAAAAGAAAATATAGATATGGTGGTTGCTGACCCTAAGTTGCCACATTTAGCTCCGGTTTTGCCTACTTTGTTTGATTTGGCATTTATAAAATTTGAATGTCGTTTTTTTGATTTTCATCATGTTTACGAAGAAACCTTTGACCGAGTACCACTTTCTTCTCTACATTATGATTGGTTTATAACCCATGTTTCTCAGAGAAAGAGAACGTTTTATGATCTTGTTAAGCGTGGGATAGATATTTTAGGAGCTTTAGCGGTGGGCTCGTTTTTTCTTCTTTTGTTGCCGTTTATTTATTTGGCTATGCGTTTTGAAGGTAATAAGCAGATTTTTATGTGGCAGAAAAGAATAGGTCAGTTCAATACACCGGTCTGGGTATTAAAAGTTCAGACCATGACCAAGAATGATGTAGCGAGCTCAACTTGGCTGGTTGAGGATGAAAAACAAAAAAACACAGTCACTAAAGTTGGTGCTATACTGCGAAAAACCAGTATAGATGAAATGCCACAAGCTTGGAATATTCTCAAAGGTGAGATGTCAATGATAGGTCCGCGAAATGATATAGAAGGGTTGGGACAACGTCTGGCAAAAGATATACCTTATTACAACATCAGAAATTTTGTTAAGCCCGGTGTTACCGGTTGGGCTCAGACACACCAATTTTACCAGGGTGAAAATATTAGCCCGCAGTCATTAGCTGAGAGTAAAATGAGACTGGCGTACGACCTTTATTACGTTAAGAATCGTTCGGTGTGGTTAGATATAGAAATTGCCCTGAGAACCATTAAGACTTTAGTATCTCGTTTTGGCGTGAATTTCTTTTCATCAAAAGCTGGTAAAAACGTCTGATTACGTGAGCTTTAATGTCCCGTCGGCTCTACTGAGAAGGAGTGAAACGGACGTTTTTATTGAGTATTACGTTATGTTTGCTTTTACTTTTGTCTCAGGTTTTGTTAGAGTTTGTCTCACGGTGCGAAGTGTTCAATATATAAAACTCATGACTTACGCGTTTGGCGAATTTCTTTGTGGCTTTCGTCATTCAAACCTTTCATCGTACCACCAAGTACGCCTCAGTTTTTCGCTCCTCAGCGCCTCGAACTTCATCAGAAACGCGTAAGTCCTGAAACTATAACTATCCCATGAAGCAAGTGTCTAAAAACAAAAAAGGTCGAGTACTGCTTGTAACCGGAGCGGTGGGGTATGTTGGTGAAATGTTATGTGAACAGTTGGTTTTACGTAAGGATGTCAAGAGGGTGGTGGCAATTGATAAAGAACCTTGTTCAAAGCGTTTGTCAAAGCTTAAAAAGCTTACGTATCTGCACCACAATCTTGCTGATGATGGTTGGGAAGAGGTGGTCGCTAAATACATGCCGGATACGGTTATACATACAGCTTGGCAAATACGTGAGATGTATGGTAAGAGGGATGTTCAGTGGCGTCTTAATATTGAATCATCTAAAAGAGTTTTTGAGTTTTGTTACGCTAATTCATTTGTAAAAAAGGTCATTTATTTCTCAACGGCCGCTTGCTATTCTGCTCGTGTTGATAATACTTTAGACCATTACTTCAGTGAAGAAGAAGGTTTGAGAGACGATGAATATAGCTATGCTTATGAAAAGAAAGTGTCGGAGGAAGCTTTATTGGCAAGAGATAATGTTGCTTCGGTTGCTCAAACGCATCGTCCGCAGGTAACCATATTTAGACCATCCGCTATCACCGGTCCCAGAGGGAGGTTTTTAAGAATACGTTTCGGTTTACAGTCAGCATTGTCTGGAAGTATTAAGGGCGGTTTCGTCAATAACTTAGTATCTATGCTGACCATGTTCATGCCGGTCACTAAGAGTTGGGTAAGACAGTTTGTACATGAAGACGACGTTTATGACGTGATTGTTAAGTGTGTTTTTGAAGACCAAGACTGGCAGTATGAAACATTTAATCTAACTCCTCTTGGTGAACCGGTGTACGCTAAAGACATGGCCAAGGCGGTGGGTAAGAGGGCAATACTTATATCGCCATTCATGGTCAGGGTGGCCTTCTTCATTTTTTGGCATCTAACTAGGGGAAAGATACCTACCTGTGCTCACAGTTGGCGCTTTTATAGCCATCCTATTCTGATGAGTGGTGAAAAACTAAGCGGTTTTTATACTTGTCAGTATGGCTCTATGGAGGCTTTTAAATATACAACCGGTCGTTATGAAAAAGAGATACCAAAAGATAAAAAAGTAAGATATATTGATAAATAATTGTGAGTGGTCTAACAATTTTGATTTTATGATAGTAAATGGAAAAGAAATAGCTGATTCGTTGTTGCGTGAAGTGAGTAATGGCATCACGCACTTATCGCATAAACCACATTTAACGGTTTGTTCTTGCGCGCCTGATTTTGCTACCAAAAAGTATTTGGCGATAAAACAGGTCAAGGCCAGAGAGGTTGGTATAGGGCTTAGTGTAGTAGAATTTCCACACGATTCTACAACCGAGACTATTATAAGTTCCATACCTCGCTTGTGTATGCAAACTGATGCCATTGTCATTCAGTTACCTTTTCCCTCAAGTCTGGATGTTGAAGCAATTTTAGACTCAGTGCCGGTCCATTACGATGCTGATGCCATGCGTTATGCTTCTACCGGTTTTACTCCGGTTATGGCACCGGTGGCGGGAGCTGTAAAGGAGATAGCCCGTCATTATCAAATAGACTTTAAAGGTAAAGATGTGGTGGTGGTAGGAAAAGGGCGTTTGGTAGGCAGGCCATGTGAGCGTTTGACCAGAGATTTGGGGGGAAATGTTAAAGTTTTTGATCAAAAAGTTGATGACTTAAGACAATCAGTCTCTGATGCCGATATTTTGATATTAGGTACCGGAGTAGCTGGCTTGATAAGGCCCGACATGATAAAGTCAGGCGTGGTTATCTTTGACGCCGGCACTTCTGAGGATGGCGGAGTGTTGGTCGGCGATGCTGATCCGAGTTGCTCTAATGTGGCCAGCTTTATAACTCCGGTTCCGGGGGGTATAGGACCAATAACTATAGCGGTTTTACTACGTAACGTGTTAACTTTGGCTACCAAAAAGTCTTAGAAGATTTAGAAGATATAATATAAAAAACATGATTATTAGGTTGATAGTGTCAGATTTGTCAAAGGTAGTGTCCGGACTTATTTTGTGTTATACAATAGCTATTGGTTATGAATAAGAACAACTCCAAGACAGCGGAAGTGACAGAGTCTGATTCGCTACGGTTTGGCAGGGCTTTTTTGGTGTTGCTGATCGGTGGCCTGATCGGTCTTTTTGTCTATAACAACACTTTCACGAATGAAGCCCGTTTTCCTTTTAAGCTGGGACTTGATTTGGCCGGAGGTAGTCATTTGGTGTATGAGGCCGACGTAGACGGTATAGAACCACAACAAGTCCCTGCCTTAATGAATGTCCTACGAGACGTGATAGAAAGAAGAATTAACGTTTTCGGGGTGTCTGAACCGGTTGTTTACGTTGAGCGTGGTAGTTTTGTGGCTGATGTCAGTCGAGAGAGGTTGGTGGTAGAGTTGCCCGGAGTTACAGATGTGGAGGAGGCTGTTAGAGAAATAGGTCGCACACCGCTTTTAGAATTTAAGCTGGTTGACGCGGAAGCTTTGGCAGAGCGTGATTCTTTGGAGTTGGTTATTGACGAGGATGAAGAAGATGTTGCGGACGGAGACGTGGCTACTACTACACAGGTTTTGCCCGAGCCTTACTTAGACACAGGTTTAACCGGTCGTTATTTGCGCAGTGCCGCGCTCGAGTTTGCTAGCGGTCAGGGTAGTCAGCGAGCAAATGAGCCAATAGTGTCTATTGTTTTTGATAGGGAAGGAGCAGAACTGTTTGCGTCCATAACTCGTCAAAATGTAGGCGGTAATTTGGCCATTTTTTTGGATGGTGAGCTGTTGTCGGCGCCACGTATCAACGAGCCTATAACCGGAGGCAGAGCTATTATTTCCGGAGGTTTTACTCCTGAGGAAGCCAGATCTTTAGCTCAAAACCTGAATTTTGGCGCACTACCTGTACCCATTAGCTTGGTTAGTACCCAGACTATAGGGGCTACTTTGGGTGCCGAAATGTTGGATCAAGGTATTCAAGCGGCCATCGTCGGGCTGGTGCTGATTGCCATTTTTATGATGGCTTGGTATCGCCTTCCGGGTTTGGTGGCTGTGGTTGCCTTGTCCATATATATAGTGCTTATGTTGGCCTTGTTTAAGGTCATACCGGTAACTCTAACGGCCGCCGGTTTGGCAGGTTTTGTTATCTCTCTTGGTATGGCGGTAGATGCCAACGTCTTGGTCTTTGAACGCTTTAAAGAAGAATACAGGTCTGGAAAACGTAGTCGACAAGCTGCAAGAGAGGGGTTTGTGCGTGCTTGGAGCGCCATTAGAGACGGCAACATAACCAGTTTGCTTTCTGCCATAATTTTGTTTTGGTTTGGAACCTCACTGGTTAAGGGTTTTGCTTTGGTGTTTGGTATAGGAATCATTGTGTCCATGATGTCGGCTTTGTTGGTAACTCGTACTCTATTGTTGGCTTTGCCGGAGTATTCAAGAGGGGACAGTAGTTTTTGGTCGGCATTGTATGAATCAGGGTGGGGTTTAGGAAAAAAATAAATATGTTTGTCGTAACTTACAAAAAAATATTTCTTTCTCTAGGTTTGATCTTTATGGCTATATCAGCCACTGTGGTGGCTTATTTTGGTCTCAATTTGGGTATAGATTTTGCCGGAGGTGCTTTGACAGAAGTTGTGTATCAAGAGAAGCCGGAAGCGTCGTTATTGGAAGACATGCTGTCTGACCCTGATTTGGATCTTGGTGGTTTTTCCTTGCGTGAGACGGTTGGTGATGGTGGTAAGCCGGGATATATACTAAGGTCGCGCGATTTGAGCGACGAGGAGAGAGTCAAGGTGTCTTCTTTATTGGTTTCTGAAGGAGAGGGTGGAGAGGTAACTCGCTTTACCTCAATTGGTCCTGTGATAGGTCAGGAGTTGAGAGATAAAGCGGTTTGGGCGATATCGGCGGTAGTGTTGATAATCATCATTTACGTCGCTTTTGCTTTTCGTGGCGTTTCTTATCCGGTTGGTGGTTGGGTATATGGAGGTATTACTATCATAGCCCTAGCTCACGACATTTTAATTCCCACCGCATTGATGGCGGTTCTGGGTTTTGCGTATGGAGTTGAGGTTGATGTGTTATTTGTTATGGCCTTGCTAGCGGTGTTGGGTTATTCTGTAAATGATACGATAGTAGTTTTTGATCGGGTGCGTGAAAATCTTCAACAGTTTAGGACTGAGAAGAAAGTGAAGAAAAATGTGGGGGGAGTTATTGAGGAAGAGGTGACCTATAAATTAAATAAACCATTTCAAGAGATTGTTGGTCTTTCGGTTTCTCAGACTATTACTCGCTCCATCAATACTTCCATAACCACTCTGGTAGCTTTAACCGCGCTTTACTTCTTTGGAGCGGAGGTGACAAAGACTTTTGCTTTAATCCTTACGGCAGGTGTTTTGGCGGGAACTTATTCATCGCTTTTCTTTGCCAACCCTCTACTTATCTATATGGCTGAACGTAAAGCAAAACAGGAAGGCGAGACTTTGTCGGATAAGTAATAACCTGCTCCTGTTAACAGGTTGAGTAAGTGCCCAATTTTATTTAAACGCAAGATTTTTTAGTAAGCTAAATCAAGATCAAATATGTCTACTATAATTGGTATTACCGGAACAGATGGAGCGGGAAAGGGTACGGTTGTAGATTATTTGGTCAGCAAATATGGATTTGAACATTATTCCGCTCGGGAACTTTTGATCGATGAAATCAAAAAAAGAGGACTGCCTGTTGATAGAAATCACATGCGTTTAGTGGCCAATAGTTTGCGCAAGCAACATGGCAATGACTATTTAGCCAGAGTGGCAGTGTCTCGTTTTGAAAGTGAAAAAGTACAGAAAGCGGTGTTTGAGTCAGTTAGGGCGTTGGATGAAGCTCGTTTTTTAAAAAATGCCAGTGCCTATTTGTTAGCGGTAGATGCGGATCAGGCTTTGCGTTATGAAAGGGTTCAAGCCAGAAGGTCTGAAAGTGACCGAGTTTCTTTTGAACAGTTTGTGGCACATGAAAAGATGGAAATGGATGACCCCGATCCACATGGTATGCAAAAGGCGGAAGTTATAAAAATGGCTGATCACTTGGTAACTAATAACGGTACGGTGGAAGAATTGTGGGTTCAAGTCGATGATATGTTGAAAGGAATGAATTTGTAATAGTAACTGTATTCAATACTAAATATATCTAGGTTGTTTGTAGGTAAATGTCAATGTGTCAACATTTTAAGAAACTCATTATAAATAATACAATCGTCAAAAAAATTTTCAGTTTCACCGGTTACATTTCAGTTTGACGAGTGAGGCAAAAATGATGTTTAGAAACTATTTGAAGTCTCACCACAAAGCGTACTTCGTTATGGTCGCTCCGCTTTCTAAGAATATGTCGTACTAACAACATATATTGAAACCGGTTCAAGATTGTTTCGGGTCGTCATGACCAAAAATTCAGCTACAGGGCATGTCCCCAAACCCCACTCTAACCATACCCGCCATCAAGCAGGGTTTGATTTCGTCTACCACGAGTAGACGAAATGTGTATTTTGGTGTGTGTTTTGTGTTTGTCT
>SKGH01000061.1 GCA_007117575.1 Candidatus Kaiserbacteria bacterium
CATTTATTACTAACGTAATAAACCAAAAAATGTTTTAGTCAGTCACGAAAGAATATAAATGATCACGGAAACTGGGGGCTGGGTCAGCGCCTCGAACTTTATCAGAAACGCGTAAGTCATGAAATCCGTAAATGACAAATTATGAAAACTTATCAAATAGTCAAAGCTGACGGTGATCTGGAAGAGTTTAACTCTGAAAAATTACGCAGATCTCTAAGTCGGTCAGGAGCTGAAGAAAATGTGGTAGAAAATGTAGTAAAGCATGTAGAATCAGTACTTCACGACGGCATGTTGACTGAGGATATATACAATTACGCTTTCAGCTATCTACACGAGCATGGATCAAAAGCTACATCAAGATACTCACTAAGACGAGCTCTGTTTAGACTGGGTCCTACAGGTTTTCCATTTGAAGATTTTTTAGAGAGACTGTTTCAAAAAGAAGGTTATCAAACTGTAACCAGACAAACACTTAACGGTCACTGTGCCGTACACGAAATAGATATTGCTGCCTACAAAGAAGAACATTCTTTTGTAGTGGAGGCAAAATTTCATTCAAAACCCGGTATAAAATCTGATCTACAGGTCGCACTCTATTCCTACGCTAGGTTATTAGATCTGCGTAGCGTAAAGATTTGTGAATATGACCACTGTGGAGTATCTGAAATGTATATTGTAACCAATACTAAATTTACCTCGGCTGCGCAAGATTACGCAAAATGTGTTGGAGGTATAACCTTATTAAGTTGGGAGTACCCGGTAAGCAACAATTTGCACGACAGAATTTTTAAAACCGGTATTTTCCCAATAACAGTATTGCAAACATTAAACAATTCTCAAGCTCAAGCATTACTAAAAAATAAAGTTCTACTCTGTGAAGATTTATTACATAAACCCGAATTACTTAAAGACATAAACACCACCTCTGAACACATTGATAAAATTTTAAAAGAAGCGTCTGAATTAGTAATGAACAAATAGTGAACAAAACGTTGTACGGTATTAAATTTAAATAAAAACAACATGACTAAATAAATGTCAATGTGGCATAGTATTTTTTGTATGATAGAATTTCAGCATATAAGTTATATATACAGAAACAATTTGTATGTCAGAAAATGAAAAAACAGAGGGGCAGAGGGGTACAGTTGCATTTTTTGCAGGCCTTTTAATCGGTGGTTTGTTAGTTTGGGTATTCTTTGGCGGAGACAGAGCTGATACTGACTTGACAGACACAGATAATGGAGAAATTGTAGAGAATGGCGAAGAAGATGAAAACGGGGAGATGTTAATTCCTAACGGTGAAGAAGGTACCACACCTACTACACCGGTCAGTGATACTGAGGATAACGAAATTACTACACCAACACCGGAAACCAGACCAACACTACCTACCGGTGATGGTTCAGTTTCCATAAGCGACCAACCGGCCAGTTCCTTAGTGGAATTTGACGCTATAACTTTTCCGGTAGACAACGGCTGGATAGGTATCCGTACATACCAGAACGGTCAGTTGCAGAACATATTAGGTGTAGCTAGGTTTAGTAAAGATGAAGGTTTGATTCCTGAGGCTGTACAATTACTAACACCCACCATCTCAGGACAAGAATACGCAGTGGTATTCTTTGACGGGCCGGGTAGAGAGTTTAATTTAGCAAACCACCCACAAATTGATGGTATTTTTGCCACATTTGTAGCGCAGTAAGCTACTATTAGTTTAAACAAAAATCACCTGTACAAAAAACAGGTGATTTTTGTTTTTTATAAGATTACTTATATGCTAAAATCTAACTGAATGACAAATAATTTCAAAGGGTACAATCCAAATCGCTCGGCGGAATGGAATTATGGAGGTAGGAAATGGCGTCTGTCCAGATCTAAAATCGAACTTTTTATTGAATGTCCGCGTTGTTTTTATTTAGACAACAAACTGGGTACGAAAAGACCAAGTTTTCCATCTTTTACTCTAAATATAGCTGTGGACCAGTTACTTAAAAATGAGTTTGACAGTTACAGGGAAAAACAAACAGCACACCCCATTATGAAAAAAAATCATTTAAACATGATTCCTTTTCAACATCCAGACCTCGACAGGTGGCGTGATAATTTTGCCGGACTGGAATACAAGGAACCTAAAACCGGACTGACAGTCTCTGGCGCGGTTGACGATGTGTGGATAAACAATGAAAACGAGCTCGTGGTTGTAGATTACAAAGCTACAGCAAAAGAAGGTGAAATAACCACTTTGAAAGACTCAGCATGGGAAGAAGCTTATCGTCGCCAAATGGGTATTTATCAATGGATACTAAAAAAAATGGGCTTCAAAGTGTCTGATATGGGATATTTCTTATATACCAACGCATTGCTTGATGGGTATTTTGAAGACAGACTAAGATTTAAGTCTAACTTAATTGCTTGTAGTGGAGATACTCAATGGATAGATGATACTTTAATTGACATAAAAAACTGCCTTGACAGTGAGTTCTATCCTGAAAGCTCACCAAATTGTGAGTATTGTCAATACAGAATGTACAGCGGAAAAAAACTGCAGGCGATACATAAAAACAAAAAATCTTAAACTAAAACTGAACACTCTTTTTGTTTTATGAAAGAATTTACTTTACGCGTTAAAGAAATAACCAAGAGAATACCGGCCGGTAGCACCATGACCTACAAAGAAGTAGCCGATCTAGCCGGTAACTCTAAGGCATCTCGTGCGGTTGCTTCCATATTGTCTCGTAACTATGACTCTGAAATACCTTGTCACAGAGTAATCAGAAGCGATGGTAGTCTTGGTGGGTATAACCGAGGTGGTGAAATACAAAAACGTGTTTTACTAGACAGTGAAAAAGTTAGTAATGTAAATTAACATTTTGATTTTGGAATGTTAGATATTTTATAAGTATATTTGTTAAAATTTGAAGATATGAACTATACTGACGATAGAATTCTGGCACAATTAGAGAACGTTCTGAATATTAAACAAAAAGAGATGCTTAATCTTAAGAATGAGGAACAGAATTGCGACCAACAGTTTGTAAATGATAAACAACGACATATTGAAGATTGCGAAAGGGAGAGAGTGACTATGCAAAGAAAGCAAGAAATGTTCTTAAGCAGAATTGAAGCTGAACACGACAGAAAAATATCTGAGATAAAAAGAAAAATGGAGGAATTAGATAGAATGATACATGTGACAGAAGCCAACATAACCAAACGTCAGACCGAGTTAGCTCGACTGAGTGCTTTAGAAGAGAACAAGTAAATGTGTTAAAATCATTACCTGATGAAAAGAATTGAAAAAATACCAAGTTTGCAGTTGTCAATCATCAAGGTTATCAGTGGTTATATTCCAAAATTTCA
Organism: Candidatus Kaiserbacteria bacterium; assembly: GCA_007117575.1. Classification (GTDB taxonomy): domain Bacteria; phylum Patescibacteriota; class Minisyncoccia; order Phycocordibacterales; family UBA918; genus OLB19. Next base: position 3,364 of record SKGH01000061.1, read on the forward strand.
TGTATTCATATCGTGTAGAACAAGCCATTAGAGCGGCCACCATACTCCACAAGGATCAGGTGCGTAAATCCAATCCCATACCTTATGTTCATCACTTGTTTTCAGTTGCTTTGATAGTGCTTGATTATTCAAATGATGAAGATGTTTTCATTTCTGCCTTGTTACATGATACACTGGAAGATACCGATTACACCTTTGATGAGCTGGAAGATGATTTCGGTAAAAAAGTGGCAGATACAGTTTTGTCAGTGAGTGAACCGCAGTATAATGAGGGTGTCCGTGTACCATGGAAAAGTAGAAAGGCCGAATACATAAAAAAACTGGAAAAAGCCAGCAATGAAGCTTTGTTAGTGGCAACGGCTGACAAGATTCACAACCTTCGTAACATTGTAGAGCAATACATGTCAGACCACTCCGGATTTCTGGAAACTTTTGGAGACCCTGATGATAACCTTGATTTTTACAGTAGTTTATCAGAAATATTTAACCGAAGATTAAAAAATCCTATAATTCACGAATTCAATCATGTCTTTACAGAATACAAAAACTTCGTCAACTCAGCCAAAAAAACCATCTCAGAAAAAAACAAATGAGTTTAATGGCTTTGAGTACTTGGGTCGCTATGGCTCTTTGCTATGCTACAAATTAGTAGCTAATGGTATGACCGTTATCTATGAAAAACGACCGCAAACAGGCATAATAACAACAAACATAGTCTATAAAGTTGGTTCCAGAGACGAAAACATGGGAGAAACCGGTTTAGCTCACATGTTAGAGCATATGCTGTTTAAGCCCACTTCACACGATTTAAAACAAAAACTTCCATCTCACGCCATGCGCTTCGAATCAGAAACCGGATGCATATTAAACGCTAACACTTGGAAGGACCGTACCACTTATTATTTCTCCTACCCTAAAGAGTACTTCAAACGAGCTCTGACCATTGAATACGAACGAATGCGAGATCTAGAAATAACCGACATAGAATTCAAACCCGAACAAGGTAACGTACTCAGTGAGTACGATATGTATAATGGAGACCCACAATATGCCTTAGCTTCAAACATGGTCGCTACCGCTTTCTACTCTCATCCCTACGGTCATGAAACTTTAGGTTGGCGTGAAGACATTGAGGATTATACTTCTGAAAAACTAAATCAATTTTACAAAAAACACTACCGACCAGACAATGCCACACTTATGGTGGTGGGGGATATTGAACTAGACGAAGCACTTAAAGAAGTCAGGGAAATATTTACAAATATAAAAGCTGAAACCACAGCCATACAAAGAAGATCTATCCGAGAACCTATTCAAGAAGGGGAGAGAAGAATAGTGATAACAAGACCGCTTGAAAATCGCGTCTTAGCCATTGGCGGTAAACACGCCGGCTTTCCCACTCGTGAATGGTACGCCACAGAACTATTACTGGACGTGTTAACAGAAGATGATAAAGGTATTCTCTATGAATTGTTGGTAGACAGAGGCTTAGCGGCAGACGTATCATCCATGGTAGAACCCACCAAGGAAGATAACCTGGCTATAATTTTTGTGACTCTGACCAACAAAGCGGATCCTGCCAAGGTTGAAAGAATGATTATTGAGACTATACTGGAGCTAAATATTGATGAAATTGCCATACGCTTACCAAGTTTAATAGCACAACGTGTAACCGCTGAAATTATGGCACGCGAAAGTAGTTTGGGTGTAATTCGAGACCTAACGGAATATGTTTCAGCAGATGCCCTAAAGACACATGATAAAGTTGAAAAAACCCTTAAAAGCATTAATGTTCTTGATGTTCAAAATATAGCCCGTGAGGTTTTTAAGCCTAACAACCGAACTATTGGTATGGCTTTACGAAAAGAACGTAGTATAAAATTGAATACATTTTAAAATCACTATGCCAGCCCTGAGGGAGTGAGAGTAGATATTAAAGACTTAACCTTCAATAAAAATTTCCATTACTCAGACTCTATGTTCAAAAAACATTTATAATTCTCATAATAAGCAAGGTTTAAAACAATAATAATATATGAACACAAACCAATTAACAGCTAGGAAAACAGACGGGGGATTAGAATTACAATCCATTACCATAGCAGGCGCCAAAACCGTCTATCTGGAAATGTCTATCAATTGTTTATACGAACCATCACCTTCAATGCGTGAAGCTATAACCAAACTACACGCCATATCTCTTAAAAATGGCACAGCCGGTCATGACCGTAAAACTTGGTCACGTCTGGTGGGAGAGACAGGTAGTGAAATATCTATAAATATTGCGGAAGGCATATGTACTATTTCTCTGATTACAACCGGTGCCAACCTCGCACAGGTCTGGCCTTTATTCAAGGAAATGCTAACCGAACCTCTATTTGACACCAAAGAGCTAAAAAGGAGTCAGAAAATACTGCAACAAAAATGCGAAGTGGCCAAAGAAGACGCTAGACAACAGTCTATAAACCTTCTTCACCAAGAATTATACCTGCCGGAGGATGTAAGGCACCACCCTTCTCCATCAGACCTTATTTTAGCTTTAAGAAAGGTCAATGCCACCAAACTCAAGCGTTATCATGACGAGTGGTTGAAAACTGCTTGGCGGGTCACGGTGGGTGGCAATAGTAAAACTGTCAAAGAAGTGTTTGCCTTGATTGCGGATCTGCGTCAAAACCTACCATTTTCAAGCGATAGTTTAGATCGCCAACCGCTGTTTCTAACTGAACTTAATAACCCGAAACGAATTGTTACCTTAGATATACCTTCAAAACAAAACCTAGAGATAAACTTGGGAGTTAGAACCGCTGTCACTATGCAGGCACCTGAATTTCCCGCTTGGCTATTCTCTATAGCGGTACTTGGTCGCTGGGGAGGATTTACCGGTAGACTGATGCGCACCGTACGAGAGCGTGATGGTCTAACTTATGGTATTTATGCCAAGAATGAATGTCTCAACGCCAATTTTTCGGGACACTCTAGAATAGAAACTTTCTTTTCTCCTAAAGATGTAAAGCGTGGTTTAAAAAACACCATAAACGAGATAACGAGATTGAGAAAACAAGGTGTGGAAAAAGATGAGCTTGAACACTTTAAAACAATCTTTGCCACAGACTTCAGAATGATAAACGACTCCTTAGGCAGAAGAGTCTCACACAACCACAAAAGAATGTTACGCGGTCTTGATGAAGAGGAATTCCGTGACATACAAGAAAAAATACAGAATCTGACAATTTCTGAGGTAAATTCGGTAATAAAAGACAACCTTAATTTTGCCACAGCCACCATATCTTGTGTTGGACCTGTCAACTCAGAGGTGAGAAAAATATTAGAAACTGTTTGAAATTATTTATAACAGGACTTACGCGTTTGGCGAATTTCTTTGTTGCTTTCGTCACTCAAACCTTTCATCGTACCACCAAGTACTCCTCACCCGGCTATAGTTTCGGTAATCATTCATTACTAACGTAATAAACCAAAAAATATTTTAGTCAGTCACGAAAGAATATAAATGATCACGGAAACTGGGGCTGGGTCAGCGCCTCGAACTTCATCAGAAACGCGTAAGTCATGTATAAAACATTTTTCTACATACTAAAGCGGGTTTTTCCACCTAAAAAGTTTTTATTTATAAAAAGTACAACATATAATAATAAATATGGAATATGGTCAACCGCGTAGATTCAATAATCCTGAAGAGGAGATATCTTATCTGCGAGAAGAAATCGCCAAAAGAGAACGTGAGCTTTTAGAACGTCACCCCAATACAGACCAAAGCACCTTGGAAACAGTTTCCAAAGATGCTTTAAAAGAATATGGCACTTTTACACCCGAGAAGGTCTTACAACAAGATTACCAACTTAGTGAAGCCGATAAGGTTGGGGCTAAAGAAAAACTACAAACTACTACCGACCAAGTGTCTGAAATAGTACTTTTAGCTAAAGAGCGCGGTATTCACAACGCTCTGTCAGTTATGGAGAAAGTGGTAAGTGATGCTTATACCATAGACGAAATACACAGAGCTTTGATTGAGGAAGTAAAAAACGGAGTGCAGGTACAAGGTCTAAAAGAAGGGGTTCCGCCATGGCAACTTTTACACATGATCTTATACGAAGTTTCCTTACCGGAAGTAAGCGAGCAACAAGCGGGGAAGAGGTTGTCTGAAGTCATAAGTATGATGGAACAATTCTACGCCGGCATGCAAGCGGTTGGTCAAGGTAGTGGCACAGAACACTACGTCATAGAAATAGCCGTGGCAGACAACAGTGACGACATCGCCTTCTATGTATCAGTACCAAACGCTTACAATGACCTGTTCCAAAAACAACTTTTATCGCTCTATCCCCACGCCTTACTAACCGAAATGACCCATGACTACAACATTTTTGTGGACGGTGGAGTTTCCAGAGCTTCTCTGTGTAGCTTAGTCAAACACCACATATATCCGATAGCTACCAAAGATTCTTTTGAATCGGACCCTATATCAATAATACTTAACGCTTTTTCTAAAATAGAAAGAAATGGTGGCGGTGCCGCTCTGCAAATAGTAATCAAAAGCGAACCAAACAAATATCAAGCTGACTATGAAGGAATTATTAAGAGAGTGCGAGAAGGAATGAAACCGGCAGAAGCTATAAAAAGAAGTTCTTTTTCCGGTGATATGTTTGCGTCTTTTAAAGAGCTGATTTTTAGCCAAGTTAAAAATGACGAACAATCGCCACCAACCGTACCCACAGTAGACAATGAGGCCCTTGAATTTTTTGCCGAAAAGATGCGTAGTCCTAATTTGTCCGCAAACATCAGGATCGCTTCCTCCAGTCAGACAACCGCCAGATCTGAACAGATACTGTCAGACATTGAAGCCACATTTCATCAGTTTGAACGCTCACAAAGTAACCACTTTGTTTTCAAACGATTGTACGGCAATCAGCTGAAGCGCTCCCTGAAAGCTTTTTCTTTTCGTGAGTTCCATAAATCAGCCATTATTCCACTTTCCATTAGAGAATTAGCGACAGTCATGCACTTTCCGGCACATGGTTTGGACAGTTCGCCTCAATTCAAACAGTCTAGAGCCAAAACAGCTGCCGCTCCTACCAATATGCCCGGTGAAGGCACCTTACTAGGAATAAACGATCACCGAGGTACGCAAACCAAAATATACATCACGCCGGAAGACCGTATGCGTCATTTTTACATAATAGGTCAAACCGGTACCGGAAAAACAACTTTAATGAAAAACATGATAGTGCAAGACATTGAAGATGGTGCCGGTGTGTGCATGATAGACCCGCACGGAACTGACATAGAGGACGTCTTAGGCGCGGTACCACCGGAAAGAGAGAAAGACATTATCTATTTTGATCCCTCAAGCACTAACCGAGTACTGGGTTTGAATATGCTTGAATACGATCCAAACAAACCGGAACAAAAAACTTTCGTTGTCAATGAGCTATTTTCCATCTTTCAAAAACTATACAGCGCCAATCCTGAAGCCGTGGGGCCAATGTTTGAGCAATACTTTAGAAACTCGACTCAACTGGTTATGGAAGACCCGGCTACCGGCAATACCCTTCTGGACATAAGTAGAGTCATGTCTGATTCCAAATACAGAGCTATTAAATTAGCTAGAGCTAAGAACCCGGTTGTTATTCAATTTTGGAAGAAAATAGCTACCAAAGCCGGCGGGGAAGCTTCACTGGAAAACATTGTCCCTTACATAGTCTCTAAGATAGACACCTTTACCGCCAACGACTACTTACGCCCCATAATTGGCCAACAAAAGTCCTCTTTCAATTTCAGAAGCATAATGGACGAAAAAAAGATACTGTTGGTAAACTTATCTAAAGGTAGGCTGGGTGACATAAACGCTCACTTAATAGGTATGATAATTGTTGGAAAACTACTGATGGCGGCTCTATCAAGAGTTGATGACCCTACTAAAAGTTTCCCGCCTTTTTATCTTCACATGGATGAATTCCAAAACGTATCCACCAACTCCATTTCTGCCATCCTGTCCGAAGCTCGAAAATACAAACTGGGTCTGACCATAGCTCATCAATTTATTGCCCAGCTGTCGCCGGAAATAAAAGACGCGGTATTCGGTAATGTTGGCTCCATAGCAACCTTCCGAGTAGGTCCTGAAGATGCGCAATTCCTAGAGCAACAGTTCAAACCAACCTTCAACGAAGCTGACTTGATGAACGTACCAAACCGCACTGCTTACTTACGAGTTCTTGCCAACGGTACCCCCACCAAACCCTTTAGCATCAAGACCTTACCTCCAAAACCGGTAGACCACGAAAGGGTGGCTATGCTTATTGAACAAAGCGGTTTACGCTATGGTGTATCACGACAAGAGCTTGAGGACGAATTAATGTCTCGCTATCAACAGGATTAATGGATTAGTATCGACGTATTGTCATTTTGTGTTATAATAAAAAAATAAATTAAGTCTATGAACGAACGAATTGACGAGACAAATAGTCCTGATGATATGCCTCTTAGCTTACAAGATATGCCTAGGAGGCTTGATGCTCAACAGAACACCAAACACGAAAAGGGTACTGAAAATAGAGATGAGCAAGAAACCGGGGCTGAAGGTACGCTAAATGCTGATGCAGAAGATTTAAATTCACAAGAGACATCTGAAAGAGATAGTGAAAATACTGGTAATATAAAACCAGAAGCTGACACACCGCAAAATGAAAAACCGGCTGAGTCAGAAACTGATAAAAATCCGGATAACACGTCGCAAAGTGAAGGCGGTACCAATAGATCTGAATCTGCTGACACTGGCGAAACTGGTGACGAGAACAGCTCAAAAAGTGAAGATATAATTGAATGTAAGAAAAAGGGCTCAAAAAAAGAATCAAAAGCTACTGAAGCAGAACAAACTAAAGACCCGGGCGAGACAGACAGTGAATCATCGAAGAAAGAAGAAGAAAGCCTTAAAGAAAAAGAATATGAGACCTTCAACAAGACCAGAAAAGAGGCGAGAGACAAACTGGCTGAAGCTTATAAGAACTGCCCTCCTTCGCTACTAAAGCGAGTCTTGGGTATCAGTCATAAAAATTCAACTCCTGATATCGAGAATGCTTATAAAGGTTATTTAGATATGAGCAAACGTCGGTTTGAAAGAGCAGAAGCCTATCTCATAAAACGCAAAGAAAGAGAGCAGTTGTTAAAAGACAAGCTTGCGTTTGCAGAAAGGCATGGCTTGAGAACTTCTAAAAATAGACAAAATATTGTAGCTAGAAACAATGCCCTCAACCAACTACTTGAATGGTACCCCGATCTTAAACAAGACAACTCTGAAACACCAAACACAGAAGTAAATTTTGAAGAGCTAGACAATCTATACAAAAAAGGAATAACTAGGCTTAAAAATGACATTGATAAAATACACAAAAGGAGAAACGAAGGGATAAACAAAACTCAAAAAGATGCTTCAAAATCAGCGTCTGAGAAAACTGTATCTTTTAACACCGAGGCTTTTTTGCAAAATAAAGACGCCATGTTTATGGACCAAGTGGTTAAAATCAACAAAGAAAGACTGGAACAGCAAAAAATCGCTCTTGGTAAAAAACTACGAAACCTCCTTAGTAAGATGGATGATTCTCTAAAGAAGGTAGACGGTTACCAAAAGGTCAAAAAAGAATTTGGAAGCTTTAAACAGAAACTGGTTGAAGCAGGAAAAGATTTAAAAGATAGTGAAAAAATCAAAAAAATAACCGGTAACAAAAAAATTATGATACCGCTAGGTATCACCGCCATTGCCGGGGTCGGTTACGTTGCGCCAGCCATGATTATGGCGGCTGCAGCAGGTTTAACGGTCAGAAAGTTAGGTGCTGATTATATAGTTGCTCCACGCACCGAAGCGCGTCTTAAATACAAAAAAATTACAATCAGAAGTTTTTCTTTAGATGATTTAGAAAAGTACGCTCGTCAAGACCTGAGCATGGCACAAAAAGAAACTTCAGCCAAAACCTGGGTGAACAGAGGAGCGGTAGGGTCGGCTATAGCAGTCGGAATGACAAATGTGGCAATTTCTACCGATGGCAGTGCTTTATTAAACCAAGATATACACAGTGATCCAACAAATACTGAAATGAACACCGGTAATAATAATTCAGGTCACTCACCGGATCAGCAATCCTCCTCAGAACCGGAACCACCGTCTGAGCTGGAACCAACGGAAAATAGCCGACCATTAAGTACAGAAGACACGCCACAACATACAGCAGTGACTGTAGAGGAGGACAAAAATCCGGATACGCCGGACACTTCTGACACCACCACTCCCACTTCTGCTCCTCTGGCACAAGAAGAAACAATCACTAGTGAACAATTGCCTGAAATGTCTTCTTATCAACACACCTTTAAGCGGGGTGATAACTTGTCAACGGTATTATTTGAATCATGGAAAGAAGGAAAATTTAACGATATGGGCGTACCTAGTCCAGACGATATGTCCAGAAGAGAATTTCTCAACCGTATGTATGAAGTAATTCATACGGTTGACGCTGACACCCTGAACCGGATGGGCATAACCAGCGGAAATGTGGACCTTATTTACGTAAATCAATCAATAGACCTGGCACCTCTGCTATCAGAGATGTATCCTCCGACTGAAGAAATGATTAGTCCCGATACTAGTAGTAGTGTTGACGAGGCAGGTTCTGTTGAAAGTACTGCAACAGAACCTAGCGAGCCCAATTCAAATTCAGGGGAAACTAACGCAAATGAAACAAGTAAAGAAGCTGAACCAACCAGAGAAAATATACATAATGACTCAAATAAAAATGAGGATATAGTTCACCCTGATACATATGATTCCGCTACTGAACAAAGCAGAGAAGAAGTGTTGAGTGAATTGGTTACAGACAATGCTTTTCCGGCACAAAAAGAATGGCTTATTGAAAATTATGCTTTTCTTACCGAAACCTCAAGAGAGCAAGTATTAAATGACGCTCGTGATGAGTACATTAGACTATATGAAGGTTCACCACTATCTGATGAAGGAGAAATGGATAAAGAAGCTTTTGCAGAACTTGTACAGAGCATGGCGTTTCAGGAATCTGTCCTAGAAACCATGAACCCAAACCCGACTGAGAAACTTGACCCCAATCTACGTAAATGGCTAACTATAAGTAGCTTACAAGACGTACTAGACGAGTCTGGGGAAAATTTGTCAGACAATTTCACTAAAGTCTTAACTTTCGAAGGTTTAACAAATGAACAGATAGAAAACATAACAAAACTAATAACAACAGTGGCTTCGATCACAAATAATACAAACCAGTCATTTACTGAAGCTTTAGATTTTCTTGATTATAATAAAACTGCTACGTTAAGTGAAGGCGGTAAGGAATTACTGATCGGTCTGGATGGTTCATCACAAACCAAAATAACTCTACGACCTTAAGTTTAAATATTTCCATGAAACAAACCGACCTAAAAACCAACCTAAAACAAACCTTTGACCTCAGTACTCTTAGTGAGGAAGAGCAGTTGGTGTTAGCTAACGATGTGGGAGAGTTGATACTGGAGTCTTCACTACTGCGGTTAATGGCTGAACTGAGCGAAGACCAGACCTCTTCCTTGGATCATTATCTAGACTCTGAACCATCAAGTGAAGAACTATTGGAACATTTAATAGAGCACTATGAGGTCTTCCCGGAACTGGTCAAAGAAGAGTTGCAAAACTTTCAAAAAGAAGCTTTATTTATTATAAACAAACTAAAAACTGAAAACAGTCAATGAAGTGTTATAATGAGAAAGTATAAAAGAGGTGCGGTTCATAGCGGGTGATTATTTAGTATATTTACAACTGGGGATAGTTTAAGTGGGTAATGATGTCTCTAATAATGTATAATTTTAAATGTTAATTATGACAAAATCATCGATCAACTCTTCCAGACTTATGTCACAAGTCACCCAACCAAAAGACACGCAGTTTGACCTATCTATTGAACAAGACGTTTTAGCTCTTCTGCGACACGTTCACCAACTTCCGCTAGACAATGACATAAAAAACGAACTTAGAGACCGTATTTTCGCCTTTAGACAAACTGAAACCCGCACAGACTTTAAAGCTTTAGCCAAACTGGCTTCTTCGGCCAGAATTAAACTTTGTAGCTCGGAACATTCTTATGGTTACGAACTGGAAGAGAAAAAAACCGCCAACCGTTTCGGGAGCAGTAGACCGGTACCAACCTTCAGTTTAGATGAGTATAAAATAATACCAAAAGACAAACCTTCTAAAAATACAGATTCTGAATTAAACAAGGTAACAACTGATCAAGAAACAGCAGACACAGTAACGAATGAAGAAACGGTGGAAGAAATGGTTAACTCAGAAAGTTTAGACGATACCGAAGAACCGGCTAATCAGCCAATCGAGAATACCGTCCACACTGAAGAAGAACCTGATCACTCTACACCAACAAACGAGCCCGTTGCCCAAGACGATAAGGCAAAGATTGACGTGCCTAATTATGATAATAAACAAGATCAAGTGCTTCAGGCCAACCAAGAAGAATCTGTACAGCCCATCTCTACACCGGCAAGTTTATCACCTGATACATACTCAGCCAGAGTGGTGGAGATAAAACATGCTGTAAATGAATTGGTTGGAAACCCCATAACCTTACTTGAGGTAGATAACACAGTCGGAAAGGAGTATCTAAATGCCCTACTTGACGCCATGAAAAAACAAAATGGCGGACGCCTGGATGAAATGACAACGGCTTTAACACGGTTGGAAACCGCCTTTGAAGCAGTTAAAGTTGCCGTTAATAATAAACCACCGAGCAATCCTGTAGACAATATACAAGCTGATAATACATACCAAGAGGCAGAGCAAAACCGCATCGAAGAACATCAAACATTTACCCCTTCTTCTGCAACAGAAGAAAACTCTGAACCACAATCAAACATACAACAATCAGACAATTACAACGTGCCTCCATATAAAGAGACACCTGATCAGGTTATGAAGCCTATAAACAACCCTCCTGAGTTTGAGCAGATGGCTTCTGCTAATACTTATAATCCAACTCAAACACGACAAACCTCCGAGGAAACAAAAAATACAGACGCCTTTAACGAGACAGAGACACATTTTTCAAGCGATAAACAAACTCTTCCTCCACCTCCTTCTTTTTCAAATACACCTACACCAACCGGTTATGGCAACCATTCCGGTACTCCTAAACAAAAAATAAATGATTCATTTGACAACCTACCACCGCAACCACACTCACCAACACAGAATACATTTGATCCGGTAAAACCGGTCAGTGAAGAAATAGATGTAGCTCCAAAAGCCCATACTGAAACAACACCTATACCCCCTCAAGTACCGCCTCAAGAAAATAATAAACAAATTCCGGTATCCAATGATGATCCATTAGATGTGCCCGAACCCCTATCGAGCCCTGCCGTATTGCCGGTTGTGCGAGATAAGAGAGTGCATGAATCAAGACAAAGCGAATTTATAAGACAGTCTCAAGAAAACATATCGCAAGAACCTCTGCTATCTCCGGATGTAAACGCCGGACTATCGCAGTTGCTCTCAGAATGGAAACTGTTTAAAAGCAGTGGTATATTTGGAACCGGTCCAAACGGTTACGACCATCCTTTATTCAAAAAATTAGCGGACCTGCCGATGCATAGCGTAGTTGCCGGTCGCTTTGAAGGCGTTACCCCTGAAATAAGGCGTAGCTTATCCGACTATATGAACGGTTGGCGATACGAGATAGGAATAATGTACGAACCGGGTGAAAATTTTGAAAGATACCTAAGAAGAGTGGTACACAGAATACTTGACACAAGAGGGAAGAAGCAAATTTAATTTTTGCTGGTATAATAATTCATTATGAGTGAACATCATGCTGTTTTGTTGGTTAATAAAGATCTGGAAAATGTAGATTTACCAAAAAAATATCAAGTAAATTCTACTGATGTTAACCACCTCTACTTTGAGAAATTGACTTTAAATGAGGTTAAACAACTGATCGCTAAGTTAAACATACGTCCGTATAGTAAAGAAGAGCAAGTTTTTGTTGTAAGTCTACGTGAGATAACCACAGAAGCACAAAACGCTTTACTAAAAATCTTAGAAGATCCCCCAGCTGATGTAAAAATTTATTTTATCGTACCTTACGAAGAAATATTGCTAAAAACTGTTAGGTCCAGAATGCAGATACTTAACAAAGCGTCTGTTAAAGATACTCCTAGCAATAATAATTATAAAGATTTTAAAAAATTAAACTATGGACACCGGCTTGAGACAATAAGCATGAAGGTGAAAGATAAAGAATGGGTTAATTCAATGATCAACGGAATGGAGAGTGAAGCCTATCTAACAAAGAACAGGTCTTTGATGCGTGAAGTTTTATTTGCAAGGAAGTTTCTCCATCTAAGCGGGTCGTCGCCAAAAATGTTAATTGAACACTGCACTTTAATAACACCTCTTGAGAACTGAAATACTTTTAAAATGATTTTGTGATAAACTGACAGATGTTCTGAGTATTTATTATCAATAAAAATAAGTAATAAATACATTTATAACGATTAAAAAAAACCGGAGTAACTAATGAGTTCAAATATTTATAAATCAGACAAATGAATAAACACAAATATGGATCAAAAAACTTTTGAAATGAAATGTGATGATATAGTAAAGTGGCTAGAAAAAGAATTCTCAGGTATTCGCTCAGGACAAGCAAACCCGTCTCTACTTGACAGCATAAGAGTTCCTAATTATGGAGCGCAGGTACCCTTAAATCAGGTATGTTCCATCAGTGTGGAAGACGCGCGCACTCTTCGCTTATCTGTCTGGGACGGAGGAACAATTGGGCAAATAGAAACTGCTATAAACGAATCTGATCTCGGTTTATCTCTAGTGACTGATTCCGGTGGAATAAGAGTTATTTTTCCGGAACTGACCAGCGAAAGAAGGTCTCAACTTATAAAATTAGCAAAACAAAAACTCGAGGATTCAAGGATCTCTATCAGATCTGCCAGAGATGAGATAATGAAATATTTAGATCAACAACACAAACAAGGGGAAATAAGTGAGGACCAACGTTATGCCGGAAAAGATTTGGTGCAGAAAAAAGTAGAAGAAGTGAATCGAACTTTGGAAAATCTGTATGATAGAAAAACTGAAGAATTAAATAAATAATCTATTTATAGATATAAATAACTGACTCTAAATAATTATGTCCATACTCATTTTTTTAGCTGTACTATTTGTACTGATACTGGTACACGAATGGGGACATTTTATAGTTGCCAAAAAAACCGGCATGCGTGTTGATGAATTCGGCATTGGTTTTCCTCCTAAACTTTTTGGCATTAAAAAAGGTGAGACTGAATATACATTTAACCTGTTTCCTATTGGTGGCTTTGTGCGTATTTTTGGTGAAAACTCGGAAGGATCCAAAGATTCGGGTGATTACGAAAAATCATTTGTAGCTAAATCGAAACTGGCACAGTCAGCCGTGCTGGTAGCCGGAGTCATCATGAACGTCATTCTGGCTTGGTTTTTATTAGTGACAGTATTTATGGTTGGTATGCCTGTAAATGTAGATGAAGAAAACATGACTGCCAATTCCAGACTGACTATTTTGGCTGTCGCGCCTGACAGTCCGGCTGATACGGCCGGACTGTCAGCAGGAGTGACTATAAATGAAGTAAGGGCCATAGACTCTGACATGACTCTAGAAAGTTTAACGCCGACTTCCTTTCAACAATTTACTGCAAACGTCGCCAGTGGCACTCTTTTAATTAACTACAATAAAGGAAGCACAAATCACACCGCAACAGTAACTCCGGAAGCGGGTCTCGTTGAAGGCGATGAGGATAGATATGTAATAGGTGTACATACGGCCTTAATGGAAATAGAAAAGCTGAGTTTCGGAACAGCGATTACACAAGCCACCACTCGTACTTATGAGCTATTAGGGTTAATAGTAGTGGGTATATCAAACTTAATAAAAGAAAGCGTGATGGGTAAGGCAGATTTTACAGATGTCGCCGGTCCGGTAGGGATAGTGGGTATGATAGGTGATATGGCCAACTTCGGTTTTACCTCTTTACTTTACTTTACCGCCGTTATATCTTTAAACTTGGCTGTTATTAATCTTTTACCATTTCCCGCTTTAGATGGAGGTAGACTATTATTTGTCGCCATAGAATCTATAACCGGTCGTCAAATAGATCCAAAATGGGTACTAAGGTTAAATGCCACTGGCTTTATATTGCTAATTCTACTGATGATCGCTATAACCTACAACGATATATTACGTCTTCTTTGACTGCTTGATACTTTTTAGATACTCAGAGTAGGGCATGGTTTTTGCGCCGGCAGGAGTAACGGTTTTGATAACTAGAGCATCATTATTGTCAATCTCGGCATCTAAAACCTTCACTCTTCTACCTTCATGAACAAAAAAAGTACCGGGCCAACCATCACAGGCTCTGATCAGTGTCAAAGACTCAAAAGCTTTTTCCCCACTAGGCAAAGCTAAGGGGTTTAAGTCCAGTTGACCGGATGATCTATTCATTTTTTCACAAAAAGTAGCTCTATCATGGTTTTGTGGTATCGGTTTTATTTCACCCTCGCACCAAGCTGGAATAGTTTCTGCTAACAAAGACGCGCCGGCATTGACCAAAATATCATCCAAAGCAGGACCATAAGGTGGCCAATCTTCTTCTGAAATGAGAACCTTTTTTTGCGCCAATATTGGCCCGTGGTCCATTTTTTCGTCAAGCAATATGATTGTGACACCGGTTTCTCTGTCATTGTTTAAAATAGTTGCCCTTATAGGATTAGGTCCTCGCAATTTAGGCAGTAGGGAAGGATGCAGATTTATCGTCTTATATTTAGGGGTGTTTATTAACCATGTGGGTAGGATTTTTCCATACGCAAAAACTACAAACAAATCCCATTCCTTATCAGAGATGGGTGATTCTGATGCAGAGCTGTTTAAATATTCAGGTTGCCATACCGGTATTGATTTCTCTTCAGCCCAGACCTTTACCGGGGGAGGAGTCATTACAAAACTTCTACCCTGTGGTTTATCGAGACCGGTCACTATCAATTCCGGTAGCAGGCCGGCATTTTCTAACTTATCAAGAACCTTTACAGCTATCAGCGGTGTACCAAAAAATACAAATTTTGGATGTTTTGTGTCTTTTCTTATTATTGACATTGTTAAATATATTTATTTAATGCTTTTGCATTATTGAATTAATTTTTATATGTCGTTCACAGAAGACGGACTTAAGTTTTGCAGACATATTTTAAGCCATAAAGACTCGAAACAATTTTAACCAGTTACATTATATGCTCTTTGTGAGCTTATTTTTAGAAAGCAAAGTGGACATGAATATATACACCTTTTTTATGCAACCTAATTTTTAGGGAGCCGTTAACGACCATAAAAGCAGAAGTGCTCTTGTGGTACGACTTTAGACAGTTTCTAAGCTTTATCCTGCACATGTTCTGCTCTATCTACAAACAAAGTACCGTCAAGGTGGTCGCACTCATGTTGAATTATCTGCGCCAAAAGACCACCGGCGCCTCGCTCAAAAAAAATACCATTTTCATCTTGAGCTCGCAAAGTGACATGAGTATGTCTATATACTTCACCATATTTATTGGGTACGGACAAACAACCTTCTCCAACCAGTTTTAACTTTTTAGCACACTTTATGATTGTAGGGTTTATAGCCACAAAAGACGGTATCCTGTTTCGTTCATTACTTTGGTCTTCAACGAGAAACACTCTCTTGGAAACACCTATCTGTGGAGCGGCAATGGCGACAGCGACAAAACCATCCACGTTATATGATTTCAAAGCAGTTTTCATGTCTTTGATCAGTTTTTTTACACTACCATTTTTAAATTCTTCCTCATCAACCGCTTCGGCCATAGTATGAAGTGCCTCATGATTTTGAGCTACTAATTTTGCCATATCCATCAGTATTTTATAGTTTTCCAATGATAACTTAATAAATATACCTCAAGCTATACAAAAAAGCACGCCCTGCGATACATTACAATGATACATGACTTACGCGTTTCTGATGAAGTTCGAGGCGCTGACCCAGCCCCAGTTTCCGTGATCATTTATATTCTTTCGTGACAGACTAAAACGATTTTGGTTTATTACGTTAGTAATAAATGTTTACCGAAACTGGGGCTGGGTGAGGCGTACTTGGTGGTACAATGAACGATTTGAGTGACGAAAGCAACAAAGAAATTCGCCAAACGCGTAAGTCCTGTGATAGTCAGATTTCTATATAATGCGATCAGGATTAACCATAACCGCCACCGAAGGAGGTAGAGATCTTAACATATTGCACAACTGAGCATCAGGCCAACTGTCTCTGGGTATACGTATTAGACCTCGCTTTATATACTTTTCGCCAGATCCGCCAGGTGTTTGGTAGTAGAATATATCATATCCGGTCAAAATTGAATTAATAGCGTTTTCCAGATCAGAAATAAACTCCTTACTGCCGGAGATGGTTAACAAAATGAACACATAAAAAGGTGGATAGCGCAGTTCTTCTCGAAGTTGTATTTCTTCGTTATAAAATTTACTGATTTGACCTTTGCTCACGTAATGAATCAAAGTATCAGGTTCACCTCTGGTCTGTACTAAACTTGCTGTGTCACTCTTTTCTCGTAAAGTTAACAGTAAGGAGAGTAAATATTCGTCAGCTCGCCATGTTGATTGAGCACGAGCCGCTTCATAAGAACTGACCACCGTCAGATCTAACTTGGGTGGCAAAAAGGGTATAGCCATGTTTGTACCTAACATAATTACCCCCTTCGTGGTGGAAAAACGTTTACTCAAGACCATTGCCTGTTTATAAGTACGGGCAGTAGTATGGTCAAAAACTATAAGCTCCGCATTAGAAAAAAACTGACGTACTTCACTTTCCAGCCACTGAATACCGATTCCTTGCTCTCTAAGACGCCAACTATTACAAATTGGGCAAACATGAGATGCCGGCACCTTCTTACCGGAGGTGTGAGAAATAAACCAACGATACTCATTGCCATTTTTAAAAGTCCTGTGTAATGAATATGGAGCGCCACTATCAGGACAGCGAAACAGATACCCGCAATCTCGACACAAAACCGCCGGTGCCAAACCGCGACGCGCCGCATAGATAAACACCTTACCTTTTCGGGATAAACAATTTTCTATCTCAAAACAGGTTTGTTTATTTAAGATTCTAAATTTTTTTGCCGGATCATGAGGGGCCGGTCTTTCCACAACCACCATAGGTGCGGAAAATTGAAAGCGTTGTACTTCTTCATCATAAGTTAAATACACGTCCTCTCGCCTAGCGACTTCGTCCTCGGTACGTAAAACTATGTCTCCGAGTAAAATGAATTGGCCATTTAAACGTGCGTTCGTGGTCAACATGTCGCGCTGATCAAGATACGGCCTTTGTTTTTGTTTGTAGTATGGACAACCGGCATTTTCTATGATAACCGTCTTGATATCAGGTCTTTCCAAATAGGCATAACTCCCCGTAGCTATAATAAGTATGGGTTCTTTGGTATTTATGAATTTGTCATATGATTGATCTAATTGTTTTTTAGTATGATAACTTGAAAAAGTAACCACTCTATTTTCTATTCCGGTACTTAGACTATCAAGTACATTTGGTAAATAACTACCACTGGGAACCAGCAACCTCACTGACCCATGTCTGGCAAAAGTCTCCCTGATCAGTGAACGATAAACTATCTGACGATAATTTGCCGTGCCGGTCAAGGTAGTTATCTCACTGGCTGTCTTCTTGTCAAAAGGTTCGCCGGAAAACGTTTTAGGGTAAGGTCGTTTTCCATTTTTAACATCGGTAGGTATCATTTCATGCAATATTGCTCCTACGGAAACCGGATAACGAGAGGACAATTCAGTGGCGGTAGCAATGAGTGTCTTCGACAATTGACCTAATTTGGTTCCACTAGGCAACTTACGTAAAGAAAAAGATGCCTTACGTAATTCGACCTTTATTGAATAAACGGGTTTATTATCAACCACTAAGGCAAGCGACTCTTTTTTTCTGACAGGCACCATAATCAAGCTACCTACTGATATCTCTGTAGACGAATAGTAAGAAAGGCGCTCAATATAAGTACTTTTCTGTAAAAGTATAACCTCAACCACATACATATCTGAAAAGTATAACAAAATAAACCTTAATATGTTGTTTCAGGTACAGTCACAAATAACGTCTAAAAAACTGACCTATACCACTAAAAACCTTCACTTTTTTGTCTATGAACATCATTTCGACATTAATCCCGACTTCGAAAAGAACAGATTTTATTAAGGCACATTTAAAATTCGTCTAAGTAATCAATTTTGGCGCCTATTTTACGTAGTCTAATTACCATCTTTTCATAGCCACGATTAATACTATATATATTACGTAAAACAGACTTACCTTTAGCTGCCAGCATGGCTATCAACAAAACAGACGCCGGGCGTAAAGCTGGTGGGCAGACCATTTCACTAGGTATTAGTTTAGTCGGTCCGGTTATAAAAATACGATGCGGATCAGCTAACATAGTATCGGCACCCAGTCTATCCAACTCGGTAAAGTATATAGCTCGTTTTTCATATACCCAGTCATGTATCAAGGTTTGACCCTCTGCTTGCGTGGCAATAACGGCAAAAAAAGGTACGTTATCTATGTTTAAACCGGGGTAAGGTCTGCCGTATATTTTTTCTTCCAGAGCTTTTAAACGTGATGGCTTTATAGTTATGTCTACCAACCTTGTACGTCCATTATGGCTTTTATATTCCGCCCCCAACGCAAAACTTAGTCCCATCTTTTTTAACTTAAGTAGCTCTAACTCTAAGAAATCTATCGGGCAACGTGTAACAGTAAGAGTAGATCCGGTAACAATACCGGCAGTAATAAAAAACATGCTGTCGGTCGGATCCTCATCTAAGGTATAATCAATGGGTTTATTTATCTCTTTTAGACCCGTTACCTCAAGAGTGGTAGTACCCACCCCTTCAATGGTAACCCCGCAGTTTTGCAGAAAAATACACAACTCCTGCACCATGTAGTTGGCAGAGGCATATTTGATGACGGTTTTACGTGGCGTTAAAGCTGCCGCCAGGATAGCGTTCTCGGTTACGGTGTCCCCAGACTCGTACAAAATAACCTCTGCTACATGTTTTCTTTTTTTTGTTACGAAATATGCATCCTCGGTGGTCTTTATATTGATGCCAAAATTTTCTAAAGCATAAAAATGAGGCCTTACCGCCCGACTGCCCAAATGACACCCCCCCGATTGAGGCAAGGAAAAAGCGTCTAGAAAATGCGTTATTGAACCTATTAAAAGTATCATGATACGTGTTCGTCTGGCTGCTTCGTTATCAAGCTTACTCAAGTCAAATTTGGTTGGCGGAGTTATTTTAATGTCGTTTTTGATCCACTCATAACGAACCCCTATACTGACCAACACTTCCAGCAACCGATTAACCTCTTCAATGCGTGGTACTCTGCGCAAAATAGTCTGATTTCGATTAAGTAGGGAAGCGCACAATAACCCAACCGCTCCATTTTTAGACGTGTTGGTTTCAATCGTACCCGAAAGAGGAACACCTCCTTCAATTGATAGATTGACCGATCCGGGACTAGACCCTAATAAATTACAATGCAATACGGAACTAATTTTTCGAAGCATATCGGTAGAAACATTTTGACCACCAGCCTCAATACGAGCTACGGCACTTTGAGTCGTTTTTAACTTTTTCGCCAGATCAGTCTGGGTCATACCCATACTTTCTCGTAATCTTGCTATACGTGCCCCTATGGTTTCATTTTTCATTCATACAGTATAGCATATCTGCTATACTGTATGAATACACTACTGTGCATTACCCACCGGTAGCGTAAAGACTGAATTTTTTTATTCCAAACAGGACTTACGCGTTTGGCGAATTTCTTTGTTGCTTTCGTCACTCAAACCGTTCATTGTATCACCAAGTACGCCTCACCCAGCCCCAGTTTCCGTGATCATTTATATTCTTTCGTGACTGACTAAAACATTTTTTGGTTTATTACGTTAGAAACTGTTTGGAGTCTCATCGAGGTCCTGAGTGGCTAAAAATATGAGCGAAAAAC
>SKGH01000003.1 GCA_007117575.1 Candidatus Kaiserbacteria bacterium
AAAACGTTTTAGTCAGTCACGAAAGAATATAAATGATCACGGAAACTGGAGCTGGGTGAGACGTACTTGGTGGTACGATGAAAGGTTTGAGTGACGAAAGCAACAAAGAAATTCGCCAAACACGTAAGTCCCGTAATAATTAAACTATTTATACACTCACTCAAAAATTAACTTTTCCATGTCTTCTAAATTAAGTCCCACTTTAACATCTACCAACAGTGGTACCCCTAAAGATTTTTCTTTCGGCAATACACTTTCCATTATTGTTTTGATTTTAGGTACATAATCTACAACATATTTCTCTTCTACCTCAAAAACCAATTCATCATGTATTTGTAGCAACATCTTTACTTTATCTAAACAATTATCATTTTTTATGTTTTTGTATACTTTATTCATGGCAATACGCATCAAGTCCGCGGCTGTGCCTTGAATAGGGGCGTTAATAGCCATACGCTCTGCCTGAGCACGAATAAAAGGTACTTTTGAGCGAAGGGCGGGAAACTGTCTATGTCGGCCAAACAGTGTCTCGGTATAACCACAACCACGAGCCTGTTCTTTAACAGTCTCTAAATAATTCGCTAAAGTGTTAAATGTGTTGAAATATGCATTTAAGAACTCTTGTGCTTCTTGTCTGGTAGTACCCGAACCCAAGGCCGACATTAGAGCATTCACACCCATACCATACAAAATCCCGAAATTGATCACCTTAGCCTGTCTTCTCATGTCTGCAGTAACCTCGTTCGGTTTGACATTAAATACCCTTACAGCTACTCCGGAATGCACATCTTCACCTTTTTTAAATATATCTATTAAGTTTTTGTCTCCCGACAGAACGGCACTTATCCTTAACTCAATCTGGGAATAATCCAAAGCCACTAACTTGTTTTCGGACTCAGCAATAAATGCTCTTTTTATTGATACACTTCCTTTATTTAGGTTTGGAATATTTTGAAGATTAGGGTCTCTGGAAGCAATACGTCCGGTGGTGGTGCCGTTTGGTAAGAAAGTGGTGCGAAGTCGCCCATCCTCACTTACCATGTTTGGCAAGTTGTCAACATAGGTTGAAAGTAATTTTTGCAACTCCCTATACTTTAAAATATTACCTATAATGGGGTGACTGTCGCGCATCTTTTCCAATTCAGATTCACGAGTCGATCTTTTGCCACCAGCTGTTTTTTTTAATCTTTTAGAATGTAACTGCATTTTATCAAACAAAACCTCGCCTAACTGTTTAGGGGAATTGATATTAAAACTTACACCTGCTTGTTTATATATATCTTGAGTTAACTTGTCTAATTCTTTATGTGAAACTTTTGATACCGTTTCTAGATATTTAACATCGAGTTTTACTCCATTGCTATTGAGATAATCTACTACTTCAAGGAAGGGCAATTCCACATTGTTATAAAGATCATATAGTTTAGGGTGGCGTTTAAGGGATATGTCCAATTGATAGATAATCTCTGATAAATTAGAGGTTCCAAAATAAGCCAGTCCATAGTCTACTATATCCTGATAAGTGGGATTGGTTCTTTCACTTTCTAATAACCACAACATGGTTCCTGCCAATTTGACTTGTCTTTCATCCTCAGAGCTTAGCATTTGTTTAGCTTTTGGCGCCTTACCCATTACCGACACTACTCTGGCTCCCAAATTTCTAAAACCCAGATCTGAAAATAACACCGACAACTCGTCCATATTTACAGAATCTGACCATTTATGTTTGGGAATCTCCAACGTAATTGGCACATCATTTTTTATAGTTGCCAACATCTTAGAAAAGATTGCCTCCTCCTCATGATCTAAAAGAAGACTTATTATTCTCGGTGTGACACCTATTTCCCTAAATGGAGCCTGGTCTTTTTTTAGTTTTTTATAAATAGACTCTATGGATCCAAAATTTGATACCAATTTTTGCGCTGTCTTTTCTCCTATACCGGGAATACCGGGTATGTTGTCAGAAGGGTCCCCTCTCAGACCTTTGTAATCAGGTACTAAAACAGGAGAAAAACCAAAACGTTTCTTTACAGCATCTTCATCATAAATAGTTGTATCTTTAATACCTTTTTTCAAGGTATACACTCTTACTCTTTTTTTATCTACACACTGTAGAGTGTCCATGTCGCCGGAGGCGATCACTATTTCTAGATCAGAAAAACCTTTTCCCTGCTTAGCTAATGTACCCAATAGATCATCAGCCTCATAACCAGCTTTTTCATAGACTTGAATACCAAATACAGAAAAAATATCTTTTGATCTTTTTATTTGCGACACCAAACTCTCATCAGTCTCTGCTCTGCCGGCTTTATAGGCCTGATAAGCATGGTGACGATAATTTGGTTGTGGCAGATCATAACAAGCAATAATAAAATCTGGTTGCAACTCTTCTATTGTTTTAAGAATCATCGTTACCAACCCATAAAGAGCTCCGGTTGGTTCACCTTTAGGTGAAGTGAAGTCAGGTAGGGCATGATATGCTCTGTGCAAAATAGCGTGAACATCCAGCAAGACCAGTTTTTTTGTTTTTTTTCTACTTTTTTCAGTCATAAATCAATATATAACACGAAAGTGTCGAACGTCATCTGAATTCAGATTTATAATTATCTTTGTATAATATTCTGGCAACTGTTCAACGTATTTATCAGCCCATTCTATCAACACCAAAGCATCGGACTGACTCCAAATCTCTTTAAAGCGTAAGGTCTTTAATTCTTCAACCGTGTCTATGCGATACCAGTCAATATGATAAAGATAATTGATTTCAGGGTAATTGTGGTTTTTTTCAGTTACGGCATATTGCCTCATCAAAACAAAAGTTGGACTAATTACTGTATCTGATACTCCTATTGTTTTGGCTATATATTGAGCAGTGGTTGTCTTACCAACCCCCATTTCACCCTCTAAAGCAACCACCATGGCTGAATTCTTTTTTTTGTTAGAAATTACTCTGTCCAAAACCAAAGGGATCGATTGTTTGAGTTCGGATTCTTTTTTTATCACAAAGTCAAAAGCATTCATATTATGATGTTTATTACTTAAATATGTCCCTAAAATAAAAATTTTAAAACTCCTTATCAGTAAGGTAACACAAGGCACTGATTTTAAAAACATGATTTTAAAAAAATGTATAAGGTGTAATATTGTAAAAATGAACCATCATTCACACTCCAAGTCAGTTAGGATCTTAAAAGAGTTTATGTTCAATAAATACAAAACTAGGGTGTGTACTTTTACCAGCCCATCCAGAACCCCTACCACCACTTTTTTACTTAAAAAAGTGGTGGTAGGATGAATGGACAAAGAATAATGTTTCGGCTGAGCTGAATCCTTAGCCGGCAAAAACCCCCTGATTCCGCGAGTTTTCATACTCCATCGGCTCTGCCGAGAAGGGAGCGAAGCGAACGTTTTGCTTGAATATACACTTTTTTATAAAATAAAAAGACAAATTAATTAGAATAACTGTTAAGATACAATCATATGAAAGATTTTGATAACAGAATCTCAAACAGCAGAATCAGCTATATGAGAGAACAAGAAGAAGAAAGACTGATAAAAGCTGTAGCTAACCAATTCGGTTACAATTACGTAGATTTAAGAGGGGTAACCATAAACCCGGAAGCACTTAACATCATTTCAGTCGATGTTGCTCACGAAACTGAAATGTTACCTTTTGAAATGAAACGTAAAAATCTATCTGTAGCTATTCATAACCCCAATAACGAAAAAACTCAAGCAACAATAAAAGAGTTAGAAGAAAAAGGTTTCTTATTAAATATTTTTATGACTTCAGCCAGTAGTCTTACACACGGTTTTAACCGTCTGGAGGACATTAAAAGTAGCAAAGCCGTCAAACATGGTCTTCTTGATATTGATCCGGAAAACATTGAGAGAAACATGAAAAGATTACGTACTGTAGAATCAGTAGAAAAACTTATATTAAACATAAGAACCATAAACAGCGCCAGACGTGTGTCTGAAACTTTAGAAACCATCTTTGCCGGTGCAATTGGACTCGGCGCCTCAGATATACATATAGAACCGGAAGAAACGGGTATCCGTTTACGCTATCGTCTTGATGGTGTGTTGCAAGACGTAATGGATCTAGAAAACATGATATACAAAAGACTTATATCACGCATAAAACTACTCTCCGGCATGATACTTAATAAACATAACGAAGCCCAAGACGGACGCTTCTCCATAAATGTTTCTGAAAAAGAAATAGAAGTTAGATCTTCTTTGATACCGGGAGCCATTGGTGAATCTATGGTTATGAGATTACTAGACCCTTCTGTAGCCAGTTTTTCTATGGAATCCTTGGGTCTTAACGACGACATGTTTAAAGTAATGGAACAGGAGCTAGCCAGACCAAATGGTATGATTATCACAACAGGTCCCACAGGGTCGGGTAAGACAACCGCACTTTACGCATTCATGCGCACAACACATAAACCGGGAGTTAAAATCATTACCATAGAAGATCCTGTTGAGTATAAAATTGAAAACATTGTACAAACCCAAGTAGGTGTAAATTATTCTTTCGCATCAGGTCTTAGATCCATACTACGCCAAGACCCTGACATTATAATGGTTGGAGAGATTAGAGATCGCGAAGTTGCTGAAACGGCAGTACACGCCGCACAAACAGGTCACTTGGTTTTTACGACACTGCACACCAATAGTGCGGTTGGAGCCTTTCCCAGGTTACTTGACTTGGGTGTGGACCCAAGAGTTATGGGTAGCTCTATAAACATAATAATAGGACAACGGCTGGTTAGAAAACTGTGTGAAAACTGCAAGGAAGAATATCAACCCTCATCCGAAGAAAAGGGCCTGATTGAGACAATACTTAAAACACACCCAAACCATCCTCCAATTACTAATGACTACAAACTATATAGACCGGTTGGGTGTAAGGTTTGTAACGATTCAGGTTTTAGAGGTCGGTGTGGTGTATTTGAAGCCATAAAAGTCGACGATGCTGTAGAGGAAGTGGTAATAAAAGACCCCAGAGAACACGTAATACTAGAAGCTGCCAAATCACAAGCCATACCCACTATGCCGGAACACGGTGTAGAAAGAGTTATGCGTGGAGAGACATCTTTATCTGAAGTTTCTAGAGTGGTTGACTTGTACTCCGGTCGCCACATGTCAAAAAACAATCAGGGGCAGGCCGGTGATTTAGATAATCCTACTTCTGAAAAAGAGACTCTCGAACCGAACTCTGATGATGAATTTTTTAAACACATAGTCTAAATCGTATTGAATGTGAATATAAAAAATGAAATTGGGTTCTAATTAAATACTGTGCTATAGTTGTAAGAGTTGATCATTTTTACTCCCGTAGATAACCCTCTAAGCAAACCTTCTGATGAAGTGTTCATCAGACTAAGGATAGAGACAGCATTATCACACAAAGTGAGTGCCATCACGTCCTCGCTTGATGACCAGTGTTGTTTAGAGGGTTATCTATAGGAACAATGTTTTGTTTTAGTTTTATGACAGAAAACATTTGCCAAATAAAAATAGGTAAATTATCTATATATTATTTAATACTAAAAAACGGCAAACAAAGAGCGACAAATCTATTAACTAATACATTAGCACAATCTGTTTTTTTGTCAAGTTTTTATTTGGTTTTTTAGGTTAAAATATCTACCAATGTCCGACATCAAAAAATTCTTAAGCACTAACCTTGACCAAACCCTTCGCCCACACACGTGGGATGATTACATAGGTCAAGAAAGAATTAAAGAAAACCTGCGCATTTTACTAACAGCCGCACGAGAACGTGGTCAATCAGCTGAGCACATTCTTCTTTATGGACCGCCAGGATTAGGTAAAACTACCTTGGCTCACTTGATATCACAAACCTTGAATACCAATCTGCGCACCACCTCTGGACCAGCTATTGAAAGAGTTGGTGATTTAGCTGCTATTCTCACAAACTTATCCCCTGGTGATGTTTTGTTTATTGACGAAATACATCGCTTATCGAAACACATAGAAGAAGTGCTGTATCCGGCAATGGAATCAGGTGTTTTAGACATAATTATCGGCAAAGGACCTTCAGCTCGTACTGTTCAATTAGAACTTCCTCCTTTTACCTTAGTAGCAGCAACGACCAGAGTTTCATTACTCTCCTCGCCTTTGAGATCAAGGTTTTCAGGAGGCACCTTTAGACTGGAGTTTTACTCTGACACAGAAATAGGTTATATATTAGAAAGATCTGCTCGTTTACTTAGTATGAAAATCCACACTTCCGCGATACACGACATTGCTTCACGTTGTAGAGCGACTCCAAGAACCGCAAACTACCTTCTTAAGCGCTGTCGTGACATGGCTCAATTGGAAAAATCTGAACTGAATGAAAATATTGTCTTTAGAACCTTTGAATTACTTGAGATAGACGAACTTGGCTTAACCGGTCCTGACAGAGTTATGTTAAATACAATATTGTCTAAATTCAACGGTGGTCCTGTAGGTCTCAACACAATAGCTGCTGCCACCGGTGAGGAAGAATCAACGATATCTGATGTAGTAGAACCATACCTAATAAGACAAGGGTTGATAGAGAGAACTCCTCGTGGACGTATAATAAGTCAAAGAGCATATGAGCATTTAAAAAAATAAGTTTTAAATATTTATGTCCGGTCATAACAAATGGTCACAAATTAAACACAAAAAAGCGGTTGTTGACAGTAAACGTAGTCAATTATTTTCCAAACACGCAAAAAACATCACTAATGAAACAAAAAAGGCTGGTGGTGACGTTTCAGCAGCTGGAGTTTTAGCGGCGATAGAAAGAGCCAAGAAAGACTCTATGCCAAAAGACAACATAGAAAAGGCGCTACTGCGCGGTCAAAAACTGCGTGGCAATGATGATCAAGAAATAATTTTTGAGGGTTTTGGTCCGGAAGGGGTAGCTATTCTGGTAGTAACTGAAACAGACAACAACAATCGCACCGCCCCTATCGTAAAAAAGATATTTTCTAAACACAATTGCTCTTTTGGTAGTCCGGGCTCAGCTTCTTGGGCTTTCACTAGACAAGAAAATACTTTCGAACCTATAAACAAAGTGACTGCGTCCGACAAAACTAAAGAGTCACTCAATTCACTAATTGAAGAACTGGAAGAATGTGATGATGTCGAGGCTGTATATACTACAGCTGAATAGCTACTTGATTTTTTGGCGCCATAAATCCGGAAAAACATTAATAAATTTTTTGTTATGAAAATAATTGCCATAGACCCTGGTTATGATAGGTTGGGTGTAGCCATCATGAGAAAAAATCATAACAATGAGGTGTCTCTCATATGTTCTCAATGCCTAATAACCGAGAATAATCATTCTTTTTCTGAAAGAATGATGTTTATTGGAGAACGTGTATCTGAACTATTAGATACACATAAACCTGAAGCAATAGCAATAGAAACCCTTTTTTTTAATAAAAATATAAAAACGGCTCTTAAAGTTGCCCATGTTAGAGGCATATTAATCTACTTGGCACTTTTACATGACTGCGCCTTATATGAATATGGTCCGCAAGAGATAAAAGTCTCAGTCACAGGCTATGGTAAGAGTGACAAAGTCGCAGTTATAAGTATGGTAAAAAAATTAATACCGAATGCCCCCAAAAAAGCCATAGATGATGAATACGACGCCATTGCAGTAGGTATTACTTGCTTATCTTCTATAAGACTATAGGTAAAAAATATTCACAACGGTAATAATAATTAAACTTGCGAAAATTTATTCTGTTTGTTACAACATAGAGCAATAATAAATAATTCATATGTTTTTTTTTACA
Organism: Candidatus Kaiserbacteria bacterium; assembly: GCA_007117575.1. Lineage (GTDB taxonomy): Bacteria > Patescibacteriota > Minisyncoccia > Phycocordibacterales > UBA918 > OLB19. The sequence goes on from SKGH01000003.1 coordinate 7,815, forward strand.
GACCCAAATTCAGAAAATGAAGATGAGGAAGTGGAGGTGGATTTAGATGAAAAATCATTAGATGATGATGTGCTGGATGAATTAACAGAGGACGAACCGGACGAAGACGATACTTTGACCGAAGGGTTTGGTGAACTTCCGGCTGAAGATGGTCCAGCTGAGGAAAAAGAAGATAACGATGAAGCAGATCTAGAAGAAGATGCTGAAGATGTTGATTATGATCCTTTTGACGATATTGACGAAATGTAGTTTGGTAAAATCAGTCATCGATGTCTACAAACCATTAGAACAATATAAGTAGCATTTTCCTAAAACGCTACCGGTAAACGAGTTACTGGGGAGATGTTTCAAAACACTATCCCAGGACTTACGCGTTTGACGAATTTCTTTGTTTCTTTCCTCACTCAAACCTTTCATCGTACCACCAAGTACGCCTCACCCAGCCCCAGTTTCCGTGATCATTTATATTCTTTCGTGACTGACTAAAACGATTTTGGTTTATTACGTTAGTAATAAATGGTTATCGAAACTGGAGCTGGGGCTGGGTCAGCGCCTCTAACTTCATCAGAAACGCGTAAGTCATGTATCCTTAAGAAGCTCTAAGTTTAAGCTGAGTTTTGTTTATGTTTTTTAAATAAAAAACACATTTCGTATTAAGTGTTTTCAATTAATCAATAAAAAGACTTGGTGGCTTCTGAATAATCTGTGAAAAACTATGCTATTATCTTGTGTAAAAGTAAGTGGGTATTATATTTATGGTAAGAAAATCAAAATTAAGAAAATGGTTCAACACACTAAAACACCTCGTCATTGACGTTTTGATCATTGGTTTTGTTTTGGGTTTGATTTTGGCTGGTGTTTTTGCTATTTGGGTATCGACTTTAGAAATACCCGACCTCTCAGCTTTCGAACAAAGACGAATCTTACAATCTACAAAAATATACGACCGAACGGGTGAGGTGTTGTTATATGATCTTCATCAAGATGTCAGACGTACAATTATTCCTTTTGAGGACATTTCTCATCATATAAAAAATGCCACCTTAGCAATAGAGGACGATCAATTCTATAATCATCGTGGAATATCTATACGTGGCATAATTAGAGCCGCGGTGACCAATCTGGGAAGAGGTGATCTATTAGGTGGTCAAGGAGGGTCCACAATCACTCAACAAGTCATAAAAAACTCTATTCTTGATCCTGAAAAAAGATTGACTAGAAAGGTGACAGAGATAATTTTGGCAATTAAATTAGAAAGGGTGTTAACTAAAGACGAGATATTAAGTTATTACCTAAACGAATCACCATACGGAGGCACTATTTATGGTGTGGAAGAAGCTAGTCAGGCTTTTTTCGGAAAATCTGCCAGTGATGTGAATATGGTTGAAGCTGCTTATTTAGCCGCATTGCCCCAAGCACCAACCTTTTTGTCACCGTACGGTACCAACCGTGATGCTTTGGAGATAAGAAAAAATCGTGTTTTACAAAGAATGCTAGAAAATGAATTCATCTCTCAAGAAGAATACGATGAAGCGATGGCGATCGAGATAGAATTTCAACCTCAGTTAATAAGCAGTATTAGAGCTCCTCATTTTGTAATGTACATAACAGAACAGCTGGTTGAGCAGTTTGGTGAAGACGCTTTAGCAGAACGAGGATACAGAATAATAACCACGCTAGACTGGGAGTTGCAAAAAGAGGCCGAGAGAATAATGCTCGAGAAAGCCGAATCAAATATGGAAAGATTTAACGCCAGCAATGCCGGTTTAGTAGCCACTGACCCTCAAAGTGGCGATATATTAGTCATGGTCGGCTCCAGAGATTATTTTGATGAAGAAATAGACGGTAACTTCAATGTCGCATTAGCAAAAAGACAACCGGGTTCATCAATTAAACCATTTATATACGCTTCTGCTTTCAGCAAGGGGTATCGTCCGGAAACCATTGTTTACGATGTAAGAACACAATTTAGTGTTAATTGTGAACCATGGCAACACACATCAGAACCACCTTGCTACTCACCCAACAATTATAACTTTCAATTTGTCGGACCAATAAATCTTCGCAATGCCTTGGCACAATCTCTGAACATTCCCGCTGTTAAAACTCTGTATTTGACAGGAATAAAAGACTCCATAAAACTATCTTCAGACATGGGCATAACAACCCTTAACGACCCTGACAGACTTGGCTTAACTTTGGTGCTAGGCGGTGGAGAGGTAAAATTACTGGAACACACGGGCGCCTATGGTGTCTTTGCTAACGAAGGCGTGCGTTCTCACCTAAGGTCTGTTTTAAGGATAGAAGACAATAGCGGTAACATAATAGAAGAAACCGAAATAAAACAAGAGCGAGTTATGGAAAAGGATGTTGCAGCTTTAATATCCGACGTTTTGTCTGACAACAATGCCAGAGCTCCTCTCTGGGGCTACAACTCGCTGGTAAATTTTCAAAACCGTGACGTAGCAGCGAAGTCAGGTAGTACCAATAATTCACGAGACGCATGGATAATGGGTTATACACCAAACCTATCAGTTGGTGTATGGGTGGGCAACAATGACAATGAACCTATGAATGGTCTATCAGGGTTAATAGCGACACCTATATGGAGAGAATTTATGGATATAGCACTTGAAACTGTTGAGCCTCGAAGTTTTCCCAAACCACCACCACTAGACCCAAATCTAAAACCCATTCTGCGAGGTGAAATATTTGACCCGGAATATATATTACAAAGAATTCAAACAGAAGGTTCATCATTAAGTATGCTTGAGTCAACCGTAGCCAGTGTTCACTCCATACTTCATTTTGTTGATAGAAAAAATCCACTTGGAAGCTATCCGCAAAATCCTCAAAACGATCCTCAATACAGAAACTGGGAATACGCTGTGCAACAATGGAAAGAAGAAACTTATGGTGAAATTTTAAGAACCTTAAAAGAAACACAAGACACAGATAATGAAAACGATGACGATACAGAAGAGATATGATATAAAACAATCATGACTTACGCGTTTGGCGAATTTCTTTGTTGCTTACGTCACTCACACCTTTGTCGTACCACCAAGTACGCCTCACCCAGCTCCAGTTTCCGTGATCATTTATATTCTTTCGTGACTGACTAAAACGATTTTGGTTTATTACGTTAGTAATAAATGGTTATTGAAACTGGAGCTGGGTCAGTGCCTCGAACTTCATCAGAAACGCGTAAGTCATGACAATAATAAAGCTTGAAGAAAACATTCACCTCGCTTTCCTCGCCACCAAACCAACAGAACATTAAAACTCGCGGAATCAGGGCGTTTTTGCCAGTAAAGAGTTTGACTCCGCCGAAACATTATTCTTTATCCATTCGTCCCACCACCACTTTTTTAAGTAAAAAAGTGGTGGTGGGTGTTTTGGAAGAGATAGTAAACTAAACGATGTCTACAGGGCTTTCGTGTCCTGAAAAATTAATTCTCAATTTTTCTAAAACCTCTTGTTTACGCAACAAAACCTCTTGTTTCATAACTCCTGATGAGTTTATATAAATGATTCTACTACTAACCTTATAGTCAACCTTGTCACTTCTTAACACCAAACCAAACTCTTCTTTCAATATCTGAATAAACACCCTCACAACAACAGTCTGGGGTGGTTTCAGGCACTTATGGTATTTTATAAAAAAACCATTTATTATCTTCATGTGATTTTAAAATTAAACTTACCGGTTCATGGGCATGACCAAATACCGTAATGATTTATCATGTACACCCGTAACAACTAAAGACCTCCCTATACCGGCAAACTGCAACACAACACTCTCATCAACAATGTAAGACAAAGGTTCTGTTAAGTAACGTTGATTAAAATTGAGAGAAATGTCTCCTCCCTCAACCTGAGCCGGTATCTCTTCTTTGGTGCTACCTAAATCGTTATTATTTGCTGAGATAATAATTTTATTTTCCTCAACAGACATATTGACTTGAGAAAACTTGTTTAAAAAGATATTAGTTTTTTTAAAACAATTCATCAAATCTTTACGTAAGACAGTGGCGTGAATTAAGTACTCTTTCGGGATTATCTGTTCATAATCAGGAAAAGATCCATTAACCAACCTTGAAGTTATGTAGACTTTATCTGAAAAAGATAAAGCGCATTGATTATCATCAATCATAAAAACCGGATCTGTATCCATTAAGTCACATATACGTGAAAATTCAATCGCGTTTTTAAAAGGAATTAATACTGAGTCTGGTAAATTAAAATTTTTTTGTGACACAGTTTTTTCCATCAACCTAAAGGAATCAGTTGCCACCATGGTGATGGTATGTTCTTTTTTTTGAAACATATAAACACTACCCAACTCAGGCTTTATTGAGGACTGACTTGCGGCAAAAGCGGTTGTTTTTATTCCCGAAGAAAACGCTTCTCTTTGAATAGATTGTGGTGATTTTTCTATTTTTGGTATAAACGGAAACTCTTCGTGCGATATCGTGTTTATATGAGTTGAAGAAGTGCTGGTTTTTACATCTAAACCTTTATTGTTTAACTCCAGACAAACCTCCTTGTATTTTACAAATTGTAAAGTTTGTAAAAAAACCTGTGCCGGAACAGCCACCACTCCATCATCGCTTTCACCAACAGTCTCAACAATAACCTCTATACCTATTTCAAGATTTGTAGCCTGCATTATTATTTTTCCCGCACATACTTTAAGCAACACACATTGTAATACCGGTAAAGTAGGATGTTTGGCACACACTCTACAAACCATATCCAGGCGCTGAATAAAATCATCAGTATTGTTTATAACCACTCTCATATTTTTTTTATTTTTATTTTATTATTCATTATTTATTAATACTGTGATTTGTGTGGAAAAATACAAATTGCTTTGTTATGTATACTTTTTTAAGGTCAAAAAATGATAATAGTTTTGTTGATAAGGTTGTAGATTTATATTAATTAAATAATCAAGGTAACTTAATTTGTGTATAAACCCCGTAATTCTCCACTACCGACAACAACTTTTATGTCAGAAGTTCCTATAAGTATACATTTCTATTAACACTCTACAACCATACAGTATCACCAATTAACGCACTAACTTATACACAATAAAGAGAGAACCTTGTCTTGCGGAAAAAAAACAACTTTCGTAACGAAATAGTTTATTAACAGATTATACACAAAACTTATCCATGTCATATTAATAATCATTTAAAATACCAGTATTTTTTAAAAAAGTTTACACTTTTTTTGATAAAGGTATAATGCTATTCATCAGCTTAAGTTCTCTAAAAAAATATGAATACATACTCACATCCAACAACCAACAACATTGTAAGAACAGAACAGATTGATGTTAAAAAGTTGTGGGATGATGCTTTAGTAAACATAGAGTTATCTATCACACCGGCAAATTTTAAGACATGGTTTAGAGATACGCGTATAGTTTCAATTGAAGACGGTACGGTTTTAGTAGGAGTCCCAAGTGTCTTCGTTCGGGATTGGGTGGCTGACAAGTTTCAGTCTTTGATACTTAAAATTTTAAGAGATATAAATCCTTATATCAGAAGTGTGGAATATACAGTTATACAGCGTTCTGAAAAAAACAGTTCCATATCAAAGACTCAAACCATTAACGCCGCCCTACCACTTGAAGAGTATTATATAAATAAAAGTGATAACCTAAATCCAAAATACACCTTCAGTACTTTCGTTGTGGGGCCTTTTAATGCTTTGGCACATACAGCAGCTAAAACAGTAAGTGAGAAGCCCGGTATTGCTTACAACCCCCTTTTTATTTACGGAAAAACGGGTCATGGTAAAACCCATCTTATTCAGGCGGTTGGAAATCAACTAAAAAGATGTGGAAGAAAAGTGTTTTATGTAACCAGTGAACGTTTTGCGGTAGATTATTTCAATAGTTTACAGAGCGGCTCAGCTAACAATTTTAAAGACAAGTACCGGCAGTTTGACACATTGATAATGGATGACGTTCAGTTTTTAGCGAACAAAGAAAAAACACAAGAGGAGCTGTTCCACCTGTTTAACGCTTTGCATGACACAAATAAGCAAATAGTGTTTTCTAGTGATATACACCCTGCCCTGCTTTCCGGCCTAGAGGAGCGCTTACAGTCAAGATTTGCTCAAGGCATGATAGTTGACATACCTGCTCCGGATATGGAGTCAAGAGCCGCTATTTTGAGAGCTAAAGCCGCGCAAAATGGAATTGTTTTATTAGATAGTGTGATTGACCATCTAGCCTTTACAATAGAGGGTAACATAAGAGAGCTTGAAGGTGCCCTTAACACCATACTCTGTCAGTCACAGTTGTTGGGTAGAGCTTTAGACCTAAATGAAGTAAAAGTGATTATTAAAAATAGTACCAGACCCAGAAAAACCCTTTCCGTGGTGGATGTGGTTGAAAAAATAGCTCGTTATTATGAAGTAGAACCGACTTCAATATACGAAAAGACAAGGAGAAAAGAGATAGTCAGACCCAGACAGTTAATAATGTATATTTTACGTGAGGATTTTCAAATATCTTACCCGGCCATTGGACATAAACTGGGCGGTAGAGATCATACAACCGTTATTCATTCATGTGAAAAGATAAAGCAAGAAATAAAACACAATACTGAATTAGAAGAAGAGTTAACCCAAATCAGACTGTTATTGAAGTAACGCCGGTTGGATGTAGACGATTTTAAAAACCGGACAGTTTTGCTTGAAAAAAACATATTTTTCTGTATAGTACATGTGTCTGTGAGAAATAAATTATATTTTTATGTCAAAAAGAACCTATCAACCAAGTAAGCGTAAAAGAATGACCACTCACGGTTTTTTGGTGCGCTCCAAGAGTAAAACAGGTGTTGCGGTGTTACGGGCTAGAAGGCGTCGTGGTCGTGCCGAGTTGGCAGTAAAGAAGAGTAAGTAGGAATACAAAAGGTGTTGGTTGTTTAGTGGCTGGGTTTGGTTGTTCATTTTGAATTTTTTCTAATGCTTTAAAAAAAAAATAGACTCACTCGTTCTCAATTTAATGACGTGTTAAAGGTGGGAAGAAAACTCCACACTCCCCTGTTCACAATTGTTTACAGTCCTGAGGAAACCTTTTCAGCTTCAGTGGTGGTAGGAAAAAAAGTCTATAAACAAGCTGTAAAACGTAACCGCTTAAGAAGACAAGTGTATTCAGTAGTGTCTGATATTTACACAAAAAAACAAATTAAAGGCAGTTTAATTGTGATCATTAAACCTTTAGCGTCATCATTGGGTCGTAAAAAACTATTGGAGGATATACAAAACAGTTTAAATGAGTTTGTGAAGTAATTACCGGTGTTTTGTTTTAGACACAGAGAGCAATTCACGCTACAATAACAGTCTTATAATCAAAAAATAGTAATGTTTAGTTTCATCTGGCACACATTCTTCTTTGATCCTGTTTACAACAGTCTGATCTTTTTTATAAATGTATTACCTAACGGTGATGTTGGTCTGGCCATAATCTTTACCACTATTGTTGTGAAGATCATACTCTTCCCTATTTCATACAAGGCATCCAAAATGCAGGTTTTGATGCGTGAATTGGAGCCAAAAATCAAAGCTATTAAGGAAAAATTCACCGATAGACAAGAACAGGCGCAAGAAATGATGAAAATGTATAAAGAAGCGGGCGTTAACCCGTTTGCCGGTATTTTACCCATTTTTATTCAAATCCCCATATTGATAGCACTATTTTTATCAGTTTACGGCGGAGGAGGTGGTGAAGAATTGCCGGCTGTTAATGTTTCTATTTTGTATAATTTTGTACCTAATCCAGAAACTATTAGTATGATTTTTTTGGGTATACAGGACATAACCGCCCGTAGCTTACCTATCGCAGCCATTGCCGGTGTATTGCAGTATATACAGGCGTCAATGACCATACCTAAGCCAAAACCTAAAGCCAAAGACGCTAAACCCAATTTGAAAGATGATTTTACTCGCAGTATGCAAATGCAAATGCGTTATGTGATGCCAGCTATTGTATTTATCTTTGCATACACCATCTCTGCCGCTATAGCCCTATATTTCGCTGTTAGTGCGTTTACAGCCATAGTACAGGAAATGCTGGTTAAGCGTAATAGACAAAAAGATGAGTTGCCGGATAAGGTCTAGGTGAGTGGGTGAAGCCTCCTCAAGACTGTTTTTGTCAAGATGTTGTGTGTCTTGTTTTGTAGTGTTGTTGTTTTAGTATCCTCACCAATTTGGCTGATAGTTTGGATCTAAAACTCTAAAACAAAGATCTTCGCCAAAGATTAGTTCATTATCATTATTCTCATCAAGGGCGTAAATAGTCACTATCCCCCCCCCACCATCTTTCCTGCAATTTTCTAATGCTTCCGCCCGCGCTTCTTCCGTGTTGAGTAGTTCACCAGGACCAGCAGTTCCAGATGGTACTATTAAATTATTCTCATTATCACCTGTATTCAACTCTATTAAAATTGGTTGCACTAAAATCGAAAAGAAATCACCTATTTCCATATCGCTACCACTGAAAGTTTTTGTAGCGATAACAATTGGCGCATCACTAGCTGGCGGTTGACAATAAAGGGCACAAATAGGTCCTGTTGGACAGGATTTTACCGTCCACCCTTTAGTGGTGCAATCATTCTGAAAACACCTATTCCACCCAGGATTCTCATTTAAGTCTGCTGTTGTGATTTGGTCTCTCCGTGTATAACCCTCACAAGGGTGTGGAATTGGTTCTAGACCCTGTAGAGCTTCTAGTTCTTGTAAAGCTTGCAAATTAACAAGTTGAGGGTTTATGGTGGTAAGTATAAGCCATGCCCCCAAGACTATCATGAGCCCTAATAGAGCTCCCTTTATGTCTTTTTTTGCGTCTTCTTTGTTGGTAACTACTTCTGAGAGCATATATTTGAGACCTGCTAAGATTATCTTTACCACTGCTAAAAAAGCAGCAACACTGATAGCTATAGTGTATAGAGTATTTATATACAACTCCATACTTATTTTGTCAGCGTCGGTAAGGCCCGGTATGCCCACTAGGGGTTGGTAGGTAACCTCACTGCTTTCACCATTATCTCCATTGGCGTCAATAAAGACAGGGTTTGGCAGTATTAATAAAAACAAAAAACCAAAGCAAAAAACAGATACTTTTAAAAGCTTACAAAGATAAGTCATATATCCACAATGAGCCGTCTATTTTATTTCTAAATAACAAATAGGTGTTGTTGGGAGATACGGTCATGCGGTCCACATCTATTTGCCTCCCACTGATAGACTGAATATCTGCCAGAGATCTGGACCACCCTTCTTCTATATTAATCTCCCAAAGAAAATCTGAAAAATTATTTAAACCCTTGTACCAATTTGTTAAATTGTTTCCGTCAATGAAACCAACAGGCGATGCACACCATAGATAAGCTTCCGGTTCGCTAGAAAAAGTGCATTTTTCAGGTAATAAACTATGGGTTTGCATTATCTGAGTGTCTGAACCCATACTGCTGGTGAAAGATCTCAATTGCCCATTGTGTAAATGTGTCTTTAAGATGTATCTATCGTCTGCAAGGACCGCTAAAGCGTTTAAGCCACCACTTAAGCGAGTAAAGTTGTTTTGTTCAATGGTGTAGGCAAAACCAGGAAGTCTGTGGGAGGGTTTTGTGTGCATGATTATGTTCAAGCCATCGTTCCAATTTATCACAATATCACGAAGCGGGGTTTTAAACAGTTCTCGGCGAACTCCGGAACTTGAGTCAAAATCGTACCCCACCGTTTCGTTATTGTTAAAGTGGGTATATAAAACCTTGTTATCAGATGTAAAAGAAATATTTTTAGCGTTTGGTGGAAGCGGAACTCTGTTTAGCGAACCGGTTTCACCATTTATGGAACCAACTGAAGTACTTTTAAATGTGCGTTCATATACTGTTAAACTGACGTGAGTGCCGTCTTCTGAAAATTCAGCTTCAGCTGTGCGAGGTATTGTGGTTCTAGACAGAGTCAACTCTACACCATCAAGCGTATTTATGTCATAAATATACCCGGTACCACGCTCAACATAGCGAACAATCAGTTGGTCTTCGTCTTCCACAAAGGTAAAACCGGCAACCGGTCTGGTTGTCAGTTGTCTTAAGGTTTGACCTCGTAAAGAAGGTACAGTGGTTACGATATCGGTGACCTCGTCTACGGTCTCATCTTCAGCCACCCCTCTTTCTGTAGGTTCTTCTATAAAACCAAGGTTAGTAAAAACATCTTGAGGGCTACTGGGGTTTTCGAAGATGATTAAATAAAGCCACACTAAGAACAGTATTATAACTATCACTACACCAATTATAATAAAAACAATCTTACGCATGTTTAATTTTTTTATTTAAAAAATAACCCTTTTTACAAATATTTATTTTTACGGTGTGTGAATAAACAAACATAAAAACTTAAAAAGTTATGGTAATAGAGTCGCGCACTCCCTGTATGATATCACTAAGATTTCTTATGTGAAAACCTATGTTAAACCTACCGCTACCTCCCTCCCTTCGTAAGGTGATTTCCATGGGGTTTGATTCGGCTGTATTAACGACTTGGTTGTTGATACGCCATTCTTTTAATACGTTGTCTTGTTGTTGCATTGTAGAATTGCTAAGGTAATAAGGCTCTGCTCGTAGTGTAATTTCGTCACCTATCAAGTTTAGTGGGTTAGGTAACACGTTTTCACTCAAACCTCGCAATGGATTGAATTCATAAAAATACAGCTTTGGTTCCACAAAAGGTACTGATATGGTCTTTTCACCAACAGTCTGTCCTGTTGACTGGTCTCGTACGCTCAAATGCAAACTAACACTTTGGCGATATTGGGAAGAAAAATTGACAACGCTTTCTTCTAAGCCAAAACCACGCCCAATAGTGTTCCGGTTTAGACGCCAATGGTATATGTAGCGGTTAGGGTTGTCGATAATTCCGGAAGAGTTGGTTTGTACCAGTGCTATGGCTTTTACCTCAGAACCATTGCCGGGTAGTGGTCTACCCTTATAAAAAGCGGGTGTGGTAGTATCAGCTTCTATTATTATGTCAATTATAATAGGCTTTATTTCATAACTAACGTTTAAAGTTTCACCTATAAATGTTTCCACTAAAGCCTGAACAGTGGTTTTTTGACCCAAAGAACCACTATTTATCGTTATCGATCTCTGGTTTTGGCTTTCTGTCTGTTCAATACCGTCGACAAACCAGCGCACTCCCCTGCTACCTACAGCGGCATCGTATAGGTTCATGGTCACTTCTTGGTCAGGCTCGGGGTATCTTGGCGAAGGATTTATAGCCAGATTTCCGCCAGACTCGTCACCCAAGAGACCATCCATTCCACCCACGGGTAACATTTCCATTTGAGCGTTGGCGTTTATGTGTGCTGTAAAAAAAAATATAAAAAAAGATAAAGAAAAAGCAAATTTTTTAATTTTTTTATTCTTTAGATTAAACATGACTTTATATCAATAAGCATATCATAAAAAAAATCAAGACATATCAATTGCACACAGTTATTGGTGATTATTACATTTCGGTTTTTTCTTATTCCTTTTTAAGTCAGCCCAGCGATAATGATGGTTACATTACCGGTTTCATATGAACTTATATGATTTAATCTGATGTATTTTGTATTTGTAATTAAGTCTGGTCCTGAAGTGATAAAAAATCAAAATCAAGCGGTTTTTACTTTTACCGGCTTGTCTTTTTTCTGAGAAAACAAAACAGCTCCTACCCAGAGCAAAAACCAAGGTAGCCAATTGATTAAAACCACCCAATACAAAACAAAACTAAGTCCTAAGAATAGACCTTTGTTACCACTTAAGCAGTCGACCCTTGATATGGTATATATACCCAAACCTATAAGCAAAGTCAGTGTACCTAGTAGTGATATAAAGAGATAGCTGAAAGGAAAAAAAGCCAAACCCATATAACGAAGAAGCCACCCCATAATCCAAAATTCACCCATGGCAAAACCCAGTATACCGATGCCAAAAAAAAGCATCTGAAGTATCCAGATGGGGAAAACCGAAGCTATGTAAACAAAAGAAGCAGTAAATTTTTTTATACTTTTAATAGGGCTACTGTTTTTTGTATTTATTTTTTTTGCCATAATTAGGCGCTTTAGGTTTGTGTTGTTTATAAACCAAAACTTATTATAACAGTGTTTATTTAAACAAAAAATATTTTTACTTTACAACCACCTTTTGGTTTCTTTAAGAGCAGGACTTACGCGTTTGGCGAATTTCTTTGTTACTTTCGTCACTCAAACCACCAATCGTACCACCAAGTACTCCTCACCCAGCCCCAGTTTCCGTGATCATTTATATTCTTTCGTGACTGACTAAAACGATTTTGATTTATTACGTTAGTAATAAATGTTTACCGGAACTATAGCTGGGTCAGCACTTCGAACTTCATCAGAAACGCGTAAGTCATGAAGAGAATATCCGTCGGGATCAATTCTCATTAAGGTTTTGGTTTCGACTGTTCCTCAGTTCTTCGCGAGCTTTTTTTATTTGCAATATCTGTGACGGGTCAGAGGTGATTATCTGATCTTCTGTGTATGAAGCTATAACCTTTATCGCTACATGCTTTAGTCCGGCAAAGAATATCCCCTCACCGACGTTTGACTCAAGTAGTAAGAATTTTTCTTCTTCCGTGAGGTTAAATGTATGCTGAACGCTATCAATAGCGGTGGGCGATTGTTTCATCAGCATTTGCAGAGATGAGTTGGTGATCATTGGTAAGCCGTAAGGTGAGCGTAAGAAATCGCCCACATCTTGGGTTATGGTCGATAGACCTAAATAGTATTTTCTTCCGCGCTTAGCCAACATAAACAAGAAAGAAGCCGTGTCTTCAGATTTCATCATCCACCAAGCTTCATCAATCACCAGCAGGCGTTTAGCCAATCTTCTTCTAACCATACTCCATATGTGGTTAGTGATGGTGTACATGGCTATGGTTTTCAATTCGTCTTCCATATCGCGCAACGAAAACACAACAAACTTTTGGTTTATGTTTACATTTGTCGGTTCGTTCATAAAACCTGACCATGTGCCACTGGTGTATTTTTGTAGTCTGGAAATCAGAGAAGCGCTACCTTCCATGCCGGCTAAAACCATTTCAAAATCAGATAACAAAGGAGGTTCCATGTTTGTATAATCATTGTTGCCCGTTATGTCTTTAAGAGCATAAGTCTCGATAATAGCTTGGTCTATTATAGCTTCTTCTTCTGAGGTCAGACCACCGAACATGAGGCGGAACAATCCAAGAAGTTCAATGATGTGAGAGCGTAAAACGTTCCCGGGGTTTTCGTCTTCTTGTGGGGCAGGTAGGTCAAATGGGTTTATGTGGTAAGGTGAAGATAGTGAAATGTCAAAAAAACGACCGCCGGTTGCTTCCGCTAAATATTCATATTCATGTTCCGGGTCAATAACGATTACTTCAGTACCAAACATTAAAGATCTTAATATTTCCAATTTAGTCATGTATGATTTACCGGCACCAGACACCGCGAAGGTCACAGAGTTGTAGTTAGTGAGTTTGAAGCGGTCAAAAAGCACTAAAGAGGAGTTGTGTCTGTTGATACCAAAAAGAATACCATCATCAGAGGTAAGGTCAAAAGAGGTAAAAGGAAAAAAACTGGAAAGCGGTGAGGAGTTAAATTTATTGTGAACTAAAAGCTTATCACTAACAAATGGCAATACACTCAAAAGAGCTTGTTCTTGTTGGAATAGAGCCGGTTTTAAGTTTATTAATCTTGCCAAAAGTAAACTACGTAATTCAGACTCCATTTTATTCAATGCGAGCTCATCATCTGCATAAACCGTTATATACAAACCTACATCAAACAACCTCTCCTCTGCTTGCTGGAGTTTATCTCTTAGGTCTTCAATATTTTTCCAAGCGGCTTCTAGTTGGGGGTCTCTAACCATCCCCTGCTCCGCTCGCATGTTGATTTGACTTTGTACTTCAGCCACTTTTTTTTCTAAGTTGCGTAGTGTATCAGAGGTGTCTATGGGGTGTATAATGATAGACACGTCCACTTCTTTTTCTAAATTAAGTACAGCTTCTAACCAACCATCGTTTAGGTATTTAGGATAAGACACAACGTAAAAAGAACGAGCCAAGGTACCACTCAAGTTAACAGTTTTAGTACTTATTTCTATACCGGAGGGTGCTACTACATCTTCAAGGGTTAATAAGGCACCGGACAAATCAACAGAGCCGTCATTCGGTTTGTCATTGCTGTCAGGTTTTAAAAAGTCAAAAAGTCCCATAATTTAATTAATTTTTTGTTTATTCTCTTTGCGGAGCGTGACCGCTTACGTCACTTGGGTTAAATATATGGTAATACATTTCCACTAACTCTTCCTCTTGCAAAGGTATGGTGCGTATACCTATTCTGTTTAAGCCCTGCTCCACGATCATGGCTCGTTGTTCAAGTTGTGTTCTGTATTCTTCAAAACGTCCTTTTTCTTTATTGCCGGCACTACTTTGATTGGTACCCATGAAAGATTTAAAATTAGACTGCAGATTAATTTGTGTGGGAATATATGGTATGACAACAAAAAAATTTTTACTCATCACATCTACTTCGGCAGTGAAACTTTGTATGAAGTTTATATATTCACGCAACTGAATACGCATCAGGTCGTTATTTTGTAGCACTGATCTTTCTTCTAATAACTCAAGATACGGGCGTATGTTAAGTCTTCTTGATTGGGTATAAAACTGAAGTGAAAAGTCTAAGGTGTTAAGAAAGTTTTGAAATGTGGTCAGTATAGCCTTTTGCTCATCTGCTGATTTTAGGGCAAAGTTTATAGAGGAAGCAAGTAAAACCATACAGTATTGACCGCTTTTTAATTGCACCACGCTACCTTTTATGTCTTTAATGGGTACAAAATCTTGAGTCGCTTTTTTACTATTAGTTACCATATGTTTTGTCGTCTTTTTGCATTGCCTCCAGTTCAAGTTTTCTTGTTAGAGAGGTAATGTTACTGTTACCTTTAACCGGTCTGTCTTTGGGCGGATTATTATTAATCTCTCCACTGCCAGCGTCACTTGTATTGTTCAGATTTCTATACACACCCTGCGATTTGCGTCTCCAATAATAAACTTTATCGCTTCTATAGAATTGTACCATTGCTTCGAAGAAAATTGAAAAAGGTCTGTTGTTAATGGGGTAGAAAGAAAGCAATAAAGCAAAGACAATAGCCGGTAGGCCTATTAAAACAAACGCTATTATGTGAAAAAAATAGGTAGCTATTCCAGTTAAAGCGCCGCCACCCAGGTATAAAAATTGCCTCCATGTAAAAGGACCAAAAATCTTGTCTTCTATTTCTATGAATTGTGGAACCTCAAAACGCATACTTACATTATACACAATAAGACACTCTTAAGAGTAATATATGGGTGTGGTTTGTGTGATTTACTTTATATACAAGACTTACGTGTTTCTGATGAAGTTCGAGGCGCTGACCCAGCCCCAGTTTCCGTGATCATTTATATTCTTTCGTGACTGA
>SKGH01000027.1 GCA_007117575.1 Candidatus Kaiserbacteria bacterium
CCAGTTTCCGTGATCATTTATATTCTTTCGTGACTGACTAAAACGATTTTGATTTATTACGTTAGTAATAAATGTTTACCGGAACTATAGCTGGGTGAGGCGTACTTGGTGGTACGATGAACGGTTTGAGTGACGAAAGCAACAAAGAAATTCGCCAAACGCGTAAGTCCTGATTAAGAAACTATTTCTTGATAAAGGGGCTGGTTGAGTCGGTAAATGTGTATGTATTTTAAGTTAAGGGATGATAGGGTTTAAAAAATCAGACCGGTTTTCAGTTTCTGATTTCAAACACCATTGTTTGTATTTATGGCTACCTCATCCAATAAATATTCTCGGTATTCTTCTCCGAATATGTTCCATAAAGATAAGCAGAAAGCCGCTATGACAGGACCGATCACAAAGCCAGTAATTCCAAAACTAGCTATTCCTCCTGTGGTGGCAAGTAGTACTACAGCATCAGGTATTTTTGCTCTTCGTCCGACAAGTAAGGGTCGCAAAAATTCATCTACTAAACCTACAAGCAAAATACCAACTGTCATAACTGCTACACCCTGCCATACGGAGCCGGTAATTATAAGGAAAAATCCAGCCGGCATTAAAATCAGTGACGCACCTAAAGCGGGAATTATTGCCAAAATAGCCATGAGCACTCCCCACAATACAGGTGCTGAAATACCAACCATCCATAGAATTAGACCACCTAAAAGACCTTGTAATAAGGCTATGGTAAGAGTACCTTGCACGATGGCACGAGTGGTGTCCGTAAAGCGTTGAATAAGTCGTGTTTCATGGCTGGTTTTTAAGGGTAGGTAGTATGTAAATTTATCACACAGAGGTCTACCGTATTTAAAAAAGAAGAATAACAAATAAACCATGATAGCTAGTTTTGCTAAGAAATGGATAGTTGATTGACCATAACTTAAAATTGATGTACCGGCTGTCTCGGCTAGGTTTGCCACGTTCTCCCTTAGCCAGTTTTGTGTTGTTTCAGGGTCTATATTGAAGGGTTCTAAATATGCGGACATGGTGGATGCGTATTGCAGGAAAACCGGCTCCTCTCCGCTTTTTGGCGCTGTTTGTAAAGATTGGAATAAGGAGAAAGATTCTTTAACCACCATACCTCCAACAAGGAAAAAAGGTATTACTACCAGTAGGATAATAATCCCAACGGTGCTTATAGAGGCAAGATTTTTACGACCTTCCCACCTAGTTTCCAATTTTTCGTATAAGGGATAAAAAACTAAGGCAATGACCATGGCCCAGAAAATTGGAAAAAGGAAAGATCCTAACATCCAAAGAAAGACTATAGTTGTTGCCAGTAAGAGAAAAATAAACACCAGTTGTTGAATTTGAGTGAACTGCATATACATATACTATATCAGAATAATGTTAACGATTGTTCCGGTGGGTGGTATTAGGGTTTATAAGACAATTTGTAATAAAAACATGACTTACGCGTTTGGCGAATGTATTTGTTGCTTTCGTCACTCAAACCTTTCATCGTACCACCAAGTACGCCTCACCCAGCTATAGTTTCGGTAACCATTTATTATTAAAGTAATAAACCAAAATCGTTTTAGTCAGTCACGAAAGAATATAAATGATCACGGAAACCGGGGCTGGGGCAGGGTCAGCGCCTCGAACTTCATCAGAAACGCGTAAGTCATGAAAAAGACAATGCAGGTGATGATATTTCGTAAACGCTCTTTCAGCTAGCAAAAACGCCCTGATTTCGCGAGCTTTCATGTCCTGTCGACTTGGCTGAAAGGGAAAGCGAAGCGGACGTTTTTATTACAAAAATTTATGTACAAATAGTGTAAAGTGTTTTTAAACCTTGGATCTCTGTAAGTTTCTAGTGTTTAGATCGTCTCAGTTAGAATATGCAAGCAATACAAAATCTGTTTTTTTGGTGGTGGCAACGAGTACTGGTAAGGTATATAACCCTGTTTATAGTAATTTTCTTGTTGTTTATATTGTTGACAATGAATGCGCAACCGGGTGGACTGCTATACCCTCTTAAGGTGTCCGGGATTGAGAGAGTTGCGAGCCGCTTTAGGGTTGGTGTGGAGAGTCAATCTTTATATCAGCAGGTACGTCTAGAGAGACGTCTTCATGAAGCTGTTAAATTGTCTAGTAGAAAAAATGTCTCGGAATCAGCTGTAGAGAAGCTGTCAGTCAAAGTCGTGTCAGTGACTAGAAAGTGGCTTGATCATTTAGCTCGCAACGAGGGTGGTGAACTATCACCGGTTTTCGTATTGTTAGCAACACATCAAATGGAAATAAGACTTAAGGCAATAGAAAGAGTTTTTAGAGAAAATGACTCCTTCAAGAGTGAGGCTCAAAAGGTTATTTCTTTACGACGTGAGGTGTCTGATTATTTAGATAGTAGATCAAATCAGCTTTTGTTATCTAAAGACGGATCTTTTACAAATGTTTTTACTTCTTTATTAGAAAGTCTGATGTCTGAACTTAATCGTGAAAGGTTAGATGAAGAGGCGTTGATGGCAGTTCAAGATTATGTACTTAACGCACAAGTTCTACTGACAGAAGAAGATTTCAATACCGCGTTAAGGTCCCTTTTCAGAGCGGTAGAGATTGTAGAGTTGGTTGATATGGGTCTAAGGTAAATCGCCTTAAGCTATTTAGCGTAGTTTTAGGTTGATACCTTCTCGGTCCGTTATTCTCAGGACTTACGCGTTTGGCGAATTTCTTTGTTGTTTTCGTCACTCAAACCTTTCATCGTACCACCAAGTACGCCTCACCCAGCTATAGTTCCGGTAAACATTTATTACTAACCTAATAAACCAAAATCGTTTTAGTCAGTCACGAAAGAATATAAATGATCACGGAAACTGGAGCTGGGTTAGCGCCTCGAACTTCATCAGAAACGCGTAAGTCATGATTCTATTTCAGACTATTGTTCATATCACTCCGGCACTATTTTGCGCTATTTATAGCTCAAGAGTGAGAAATACTGAGTCCATTTCTTCAGGAGTCAAACCTCCGTGGTGACCATACATTTTTTGTTCATATTTACCCTCTCCCCACCAAAAAACAGATTCTTTTTCATAGGGCAATATGCATATATTGCCAAGGCGATCTTTTAGTTTACCTGAGGGGTCTCTGCCAAATAGACCTTTTTCTAATAATTCATTTACCGGATATATTTCCGCTTTGTTATTCAGGACTTTTTTTAACTCTTCGATGGCGGTTTCAGTATATTCTTCTTTGATATACAGAAAAAGATCTCTACTACTGCCACCGGGTGCTAATAATTGACCTTTTTTATTTGTTTGATTCCAATTAATTATGTCTGGCAAGAGAATGTCGACGTAGGCGGTGGTGCTTGGGTTTATGGCGGTTTGACCATGGTCGGCGGTTAGGATCATTAAAGTATTTTCACTTTGTCCCATAACTTCATTTAAAAATAAAGTTTCCAACTGTCTAAAAAATGCATCGGTCGTTTTTTCAAAGGTCTCCGAATCCAGTCCGTGGTCATGGCCGACACTATCAATGTCTCCGTAATAGAAATAAAAGTATGCTTTATCTTGTTCATTTTTGATAACTTTACTTAATTCGACCAACCCTGACTCCCAGTCTTCAAAAGCCTTTACATGTTTTACTCCTTTAGATACAGCATCACCATAAGGTGATGGAGTAAATTTAGCGGATTGAAAAAGATAAGTTTGTATATTTTTTTCGTCTAATTTTTTATATAAAGAATAGTTTGGAAAAATCTCGTTAGGATCAATTACTTTACTTAGTGTGTTGCGTTCATTATCGTCAACATATGAAAAAAGCAGAGGAGTGATCATGTTGTCGACTTTGGGTTCATAATAGTGCCATTCAAAGACCCCGCTTTTTCCTACCGGCTCTCCGGTATGGATGGTGGTCACGTGAGCAGCTGTTGTTGATGGGAATTGTGAAGTGATTTTGGAAACCATTCCGTCTTGTATGAAGCGTTTTAGTATCGGGTATTTGTCTTTGTATTTTTCAAAGAAACACCAACCAAAAGCGTCAACTAGAAACAAAACCACTTTGTCGTATTTATCATGAGGCGTGGTTCCTAGCGGTAGTGAATTCAGGGAAGATTTACCGGTAAGCAGTGTTTCTATGGTACCGGGTATGTTTGAGAAGCAATAAGAATCATATAAGGGTTTTCTAAATTGGCTTGAAAAAACAGCACCGTCTACTTCTTTAATACTATTGTGATTTATCATAAAACCAATTTATCAGATTAGAAAACATAATTCAAAACTTATAAATTTAGAGTAAATAATTTCATTAGTATACGTATTTTTTAAGTTTGTTTTTTATAACTTTGCTCAGTATATAACTTACGACTATATTTTACTTCTATTTCAGCTTTTCTCGTAGCCTCACCCCTATGTAGATTATCTAGTATCCTTTGAAAATCTCCTTGAACTTTCTTTGACCAACCAGCTTCGTTTTTGTGCCATAAATAAGTTTCACCGCCGTTTTCAAATTCTTGACCAATATAATTTAATAAGTCCGCAATATCATTTAGCAGAGCGTACATTTTGTTTGCAGACGGGATCGATTTCACGTTTAAATTTTTTTGCCGATGGGCAAAATACTGGTCTCTAGCAGACTTTAGATTTTCTAGTGTTTCTTTATGTCTTACTTGTAATGATTCGTAATTGTGCCATTTATTAATCTTAAATTTTCTTGCTTCATCAAGTAAGTATGCCAATGTTCTCTTTCTTTTATCGTTTCCGTCTTCAAACATTTGTGTAACAGAAAGTACGAGTGCGTAAGAAATTCCTCTTTCGACTGAGTTGAAGAAGTAGTTATATTTTTTAATGATTTCATAGTTATGCTTAGCAGTTTTTTCTCCAATGTGTTTTTTGCTACTGGCGAGAAGTGGAGCATATAGGAGTTCGCAGTAGGTGCTTGTCTCGTAGAGATGATGAAAAAAATCAACCCATAATTTTTTCAAGTCATCTTTTGTTTGTATTTCCATATTTAGAACATACTATCTCATTAGTTTTAGTCAATGAAGCAACCGATTGTAGGGTGAAGACTAAGAATTGAGAAACGGAACTTAAAATGGTACTCTCAATGATAGCTTGTTTGTTAGATTTTGTGATGGTGAATTACTTTTATAGTAAACAAGATTGAACAAATAGGTTGTAATTTTATGGTGACAAATTTAGTAAATAGTTTTAAGAGGATTGATGATGCGCTATGGGTAGACGGTGGTGCAAATAACCCAGGTGACTACATCACACAGATTTCTTGGATGCTGTTTTTAAAGTACCTCGAAGACCTTGAAAATCGAAGGTAAATAGACGCTCAGCTTGAAGGTAAGACATACACACCAATCTTAAAAGAAGAGTTTCGTTGGCATTCCTGGGCGTGTCCGAAGACTGTAGATGGCAAGAAGGATGTTACCAGAGCTCTAAGCGGTAAAGACTTGCTAGAGTTTGTAAATAAAGAACTATTTCCATATCTCAAAGCTTTTAAAAACACTACTGATGACACTAAGACGCTTGCTTATAAGATTGGTGAGATATTTAGTGAGATAGATAACAAGATTCAGAGCGGTCACACCTTACGGGAAGCGCTCGATATTATCGATGCGCTAGAGTTCAAGACTCAAGAGCAACTTGATGACCTTTCTCATCTCTACGAAGACCGACTTAAATTACTCGGTGGAGCAGGTCGTAGCGGTGAATACTACACGCCACGCCCACTCATTAAGACAATGATGCAAGCACTTGACATAGAGCCAGGCAAGACTATCTATGACGGTGCAGCAGGTACAGCTGGGTTCCTAACAGAAGCGTATGACTATCTCAAAGCCAAGAACCTCTCTACTAAGCAGCTAAAGTTCCTCAAAGAGAACACTTTCACAGGTAAGAACAAAATGGCACAGCCGTACCTTTTAGGTACGATGAATATGATCCTGCACGGCATTGAAGCGCCGAATATGATCCACACTAACACTCTTACCGAAGACACGGCTGATATTCAGGAGAAGGATCGTTATGACTACATTCTTGCCAACCCACCATTTGGAGGAAAAGAGCACGCTGAGGTACAGCGTAACTTTCCCGTCAAGACGGGAGCAACGGAGCTCTTGTTCCTTCAGCATTTCATTAAGCGTTTGCGGGCAGGTGGCGAAGCAGCGATTGTTATCAAAAATACCTTTCTCTCAAATACAGACAATGCGACGACTTCAGTTCGTAAAGAGCTTCTAGAGTCTTGTAGTCTAAATGCCATCCTCGACCTGCCAGGCGGAGCGTTCTCAGCCAACTCTTCAACGGGTGTAAAAACCGTAGTGCTTTTCTTTGAGAAAGGAAAACCAACTAAAAAAATCTGGTACTACCAGCTCAATGTAGGACGTTCGCTTGGTAAGACTGATCCGCTCAACGAGAATGATTTTGCTCACTTCTTGAAGCTCTATAAGAAAAAAGAAGACAGCGAATGTAGCTGGACAGTAAAGGTTAGTGATTTAGACCGGAAAAGCTTTGACCTTTCAGTAAAAAACCCCAATGCTCCAGAGGAAGTTGCTTTTCGGTCTCCGAAAGAGATCATTCAATCCTTGAAAAAGCTCAATAAGGAAGCTGAAAAGATAGTAAGTAAGTTAGAATAGGGCATGGATTTACAAGCATTAAAAAAACAAATTGTTTGTGAAGAGTTAGGAATTACTGGAGAATTTGGCAATACCATTGCTTTTGTCGATTTTGCTAATGTAAACAATTGGTTTCGTGAGGACAGGCAAATGAGTGATGGTACTCCGCTTAAGGATAATGAAAAATTGGTAGTTAATTTAGAAAAGTTAAGGGATTTTTTATGTTTATTTTGTAGCGATATTCGTTTCTATTATGGTCACGATCCAGGCAATCCTGGTTCAATGGCTTTTTTGTATGCGACACGGGCAATCTTTGGTAAGAACAGAAGCTTTTCCAAACCAATTCAATGGGTAAGGCACCATATAGCGGATGAAGAGCTAGAGACTAATACTAGAAGCCTCTTTCAGGATGGTGATGGTCAATATGTTCGTTTACCCAAAAGTAATTTTGACGTTGAAATTGCGGTAGATGCAACAAAAATGATTGATAAATATGATACGTTATGTTTACTTTCGAGTGATGCAGATTTTGCTTATTTAAATACTTACTTACGTACAAGGGGTAAAAAAGTAATTTTAATTAAAGGAGGACATATAACTCATCAACTTAAGAAATCAGTAGATTTACGGATAAATGCACAAAACATTAAGA
>SKGH01000062.1 GCA_007117575.1 Candidatus Kaiserbacteria bacterium
ACCACCAAGTACGCCTCACCCAGCTCCAGTTTCCGTGATCATTTATATTCTTTCGTGACTGACTAAAACATTTTTTGGTTTATTACGTTAGTAATAAATGGTTACCGGAACTATAGCTGGGGCTGAGTCAGCGCCTCGAACTTCATCAGAAACGCGTAAGTAATGGTAGTTTTTAAAGTCAAAATACAACCCATCTAATAGTCAACCGGTAACACTGAACTGATAAGGTACGGTTCACAAAGTTCACACATCTTCCTCATACAAAAACCTAAGCCTAGCCTGCCTCAACAAACCATAATCATACCTCTCCCCTACCGCCTCATATATTGGCTTTAGCTTTTCCGTACCATGCTTCAAAAAAGCATACCTTATTTCCGCGTACGCACTATTGAGTTTCGGAGAATTGGTTAAATGTCCAACGTGTGTCCTTTCTAATTTTCCGGATTGATGCAAAGTCTCTAAGTGTTTCCAAACAGTGGAATCAGTTATCGACCTTGCCTTGGCAACTTCTTTTATATTTTTACCATCCTGTATCAAGACCAATGTTTCTTCATAAGTGGAGCGTTTATAAACTCTTTCCGGTGGCTTTGCTTCAACCGACCCTTTAACAAAAGTGCCTCCAACCCTCGCGACAAATATTTTGTGTTTCTTCTCAAAATCATCATCTGAAAGAGTTAGAGCAACCGCTTCCATCTGTTCTGAATGCGAACGAAAGTACTCATCTTTCGCCACTATGGCCGGACTTACCGCCAAAGCGTTCGGATTCATACCGATTACACGCAAACCGGCCCGCGACCTCACTCTCGATAAGGCCACGTAACCCTGTCCAAAAACAAAGGTTTTGGATAGATCCATTTCAGCGGCATCCAAAGACATACCCTGACTCTTATGTACGGTTATTGCCCAAGCTAAACGTAACGGCAACTGAGTTATTTCCGCCTTTATTACCCCATCCTCAGCCACATGCCAAGACATCGGCTCAACAGTCACCTTTCTACCATCCATGGTCTCTATCACGGGACAACGATCAAGTCCGGCAAAACCGGTCACTCTGCCCAAGGTACCATTAGCATATCCTGCTTCAAAATTATTCTTTGTACACATAACCATCGCGTCCTCTTTCAAAAGTAGACTTTCAGGTGATAAACAACTTTTTATTAAACCGGCGACCAACTGATTACTACCCCTACTTTGCATCCTATAGGTCTGAATCTTACCGGGCAGTGACGACAACTGTTCCTCATTAACCTGATCAACGTCCGCATTATGAGTATAAAGTCTGGTTGGCTCTATAGAACCGCAATCAGTATCCATGGATTCACGCAGTAAAGTGAAATGGTCTTCTTCCACCTCAGACCTTCGTATAGACCGCAACAACTCTAAAAACTCTCTATCTTCCTGTCTATGCTGTTCGGTAAGATAGCAGGTCACAAAACGTCCCGACTGCCACACAGATGATTCGTAAGCAAACCTAGGCTTCATACCTCTGGCAACTATCGGTGGTAGCTGAAAGAAATCCCCCACTAAGACAACTTGCATGCCACCAAATGGTGCGGTATTTCTACGTACAGTTCTTATTACTGCGTCTATCATATCCATCTTATCGGCATCCAACATAGACACTTCGTCAATTATTAGTACCTGTGTCTTATTTATGCGTTTTTGCATCTGCCCTTTGCCGGCAAGCGTCTGTATATCTTCAGCACTAAGACCGTCACGAGCACCTATACCGCTCCAAGAATGAATAGTCATCCCACCTAAATGAGTAGCCGCTATGCCCGTACTGGCGGTAACTGCTACCGGTATACCACAAACCTGTAGCCAATTTACATACCGATCAACCACGTATGTTTTACCCGCGCCAGGTTCGCCGGTCAGGAACACATTGGCGCCTGTCTTTAGAATGTCTAATGCCGTTTTTTGCTTCATGGGTATAAGACTACCATATAAACAAATTTTTTTTGTATAATATTTAATTATGGTAGTCAGTTCTTCCGTCAAACTAAAAACTAAGCTTAAAAAGACTAAGCCATCATCTAGGTCTTCATCTGGAACTAAAGTGGTTAAAAGCGTTAGTGAACCTGCAACTAAAAAAACAATCGTTGCCAAAAACTCTACACCGTCTAGCTTAACCAAAAAAACCAAAACCCGTAAACCACGGTCAAAAAGGTTACGAAAAACTTCGGCTAGAGAAACCAGACGCAACCAACCCCTCTCCCACCTCATGATGGCGCACGAGATGCGTAGTAATGGTTTTTGCGGTGGTATATCAAACGACAGTAAATTACTAAAGCACTATAGTACTGACGAAAGCATATTTTCCATAACCCCTAAACTTATACTACAACCGCTAAACCAAAGAGACATAGAAAAAGCGGTTAAGGTGGTATCAAAACATACCAAACAATTTGAAACCTTGGCCCTTACACCTCGTGGCCTAGGTGCCGGTCAAAACGGCGGTGCTTTAAGTGACTCAATTGTACTGGATACAGCCGTACACATGAATAAGATAAACAACGTTACGAAAGTAACCAGTGAAAACTACCATGTCACAGTAGAACCGGGAGCAAGATGCGTTAACTTACACCAAAAACTATCCTCCTTGAAAATACACATACCTACCTTACCACTAAACCACACAACCGCCACCATAGGAGGAGCGGTAGCTGAAAATAGAGGCGCCGGTCAAATCAACAAGTACGGCACCTTAGCAGATTGGGTAGTTTCAATTGAGGTAACACTGAGTGATGGTAATACTTACAACATATCTCCCCTCACCTACAAACAACTAAACAGCCTTATCAAAAAAGATAACGCTTATTCTCGTATAGTTAAAAGTGTTTTTAAACTGATAGAAAAAAATGAATCCACTATTAAAAAAAATCGGCCCAAACACCCAACCTGCCGTGCCGGATACGCTCTCTGGAACATACTGGACGTATCAGTGTCCGAATTTAAAAAAGGTAAAGGCTCATTTGACCTAACCAAAATCATGTGTGGCAGTCAAGGAACTATAGGTATAATCAACTCCATTACTTTAAAAGCCACACCCGTTAAAAAGTTAGAAAAAACCATAATTGTCCATGTGAGTAGCCTTACTGAAATACCGCGCGTAGTAAACGAGTCCATAACCCAAGAAGTCAACCATATAGAAATGTTTGACGAAAAAACTTTACGCAGTGCTCTGGCGTCACCACAGATTTTTGGTCAAAAAATGCAAGGAGCTCGCTATTTCAACACAATTCTAAAATTGTACACTTTCTTCCATGTCAGATGGAAAGGCGAACCCCCTCCCTACTTTCTCCTGATTACCTTAGATACCGATAAAGTAACCGGCTTACAAGATAAGTTACTAAAACTTTTCACCAATAAAAACCTAACCCACAAACCCAGACTACTAAGCGAACCGACAGAAGTAACCTTGTTCACCACCCTGGCTCGCAACTGGTACCGTCTGGCAAGACAATCCGGTAATAAACAAATGCCGGTATCAATTCTTGACAGCTTAGACGTACCTCTCACAAAACTGGATTCATTTTTTACCGACCTTGAAAACCTCAGTAAAAAGCTTAAAACATCTTTTGTTGCAAACCTGAACGTAAACGGCAGTGCCTTAATATTTTACCCTCTGCTAGACATGACAGACTCGAAAATTGATAAAAAAATTACCATAACAAACCAAGAATTCTACAAAGTCGCAAACAAAAACGGCGCTAAATTCACCGGCGAAATGATTGACGGCCTAATACACACACCTGATTTGTCAAAGATATTTTCCAAAACCTTCTTAAATCTATGTGCCAAATTAGAATCAACCTTCGACCCTGACGACATTTTTAACCCCGGAAAAAAGATAAAGCCGATACCGACCATAGTTAATATTCTCCGCACACACAACTAACCCTGTTTTCAGGTTTGTAAACCGCACTACTCTGTTAACCTCAACAGGGCTTGAGTATTTGTAGTGAATTTCTCGCTACGACTGTTTGATCACACCGCCACCGCCTCTCTGGTTTTATTGGTTCGAGTTGATTTTCGACGCATTCCTTTTTTCTGTATATCAAAGACAAGCTCGTCTTTTTTCATAGTTACCTTTACACTACCGCCCTGCAACATACCTTCACCAACCATTTTTGAAGCTACCGGAGTCAATATTTTACTCTGTATAACCCGCTTTAGCGGTCTGGCACCAAACTTCGGATCATAACCGGCCTCCGCTAGATAGGCATATACGTCTTTAGAAACTTTAAGAGTTATTTCTTTATTTGCCAACCTGCGCACCACATCCGCTACTTGTATTTCCACTATTTGTCTTATCGTTTCTTTGGAAAGAATGTCAAAGATTACCACTTCATCAAGGCGATTCAAAAACTCAGGACGGAAATACTCTTTAAGACTTTCCATGACTCTTCCCTTTGCCTGTGCGTACTGAGCTACATCATCTTTATCTTTGGTAAAGCCGAAATTAGACATTCTATCTATGTGCTCAGCTCCTATGTTGGAGGTCATAATAATGACAGTATTCTTAAAGTTCACTTTTCTGCCCTTAGCATCTGTCAAATGACCGGAATCTAAGACTTGTAAAAGCACATTGAACACTTCAGGATGCGCTTTCTCTATTTCATCGAGCAAAATAACCGAATACGGTCTACGTCTTACTTTTTCAGTTATAGAACCACCTTCCTCATGTCCAACGTAGCCCGGTGGAGAGCCTATTATCTTTGATACTGAGTGTTTCTCCATGAATTCTGACATATCAACTCTTAACAAAGCGTCGGAATCATCAAATAAAAATTCCGCCAAAACTTTAGACAATTCAGTTTTACCAACCCCCGTTGGTCCTAAAAACAAGAAAGAGCCAATGGGACGGTTCGGGTCGGCAATACCGGCCCTAGACCTTTTAATGGCATCGGCGATAAGCTTCACGGCCTGAGTCTGTCCAACCACCTTTTTACCCAAAACTTCCTCCATGCGAGCCAACTTCTGCGCTTCCGCTTCAAGCATTCTGGCAACCGGTATACCTGTCCAGCGCGAAACCACGGAGGCGATCTCTTCTTCCGTAATCTCTTCTTTTAATAAACGTCGACTGCGTTGTAACTTCTTTAAGCGCGCCGTACGTTCAAACAACTCTTTCTCAACGGCTGGTATAGTGTCGTATCTGATCTCTGCCGCTCGCGTTAAATCAGCGACCGCCTCAGCGTTTTCCGCTTCCAGTCGAAGTTTTTCCAACTCTTTCTTACGACTTCGTATACCGTCTAGCGCTTCCTTTTCATTGTTCCATTTAGTATCCAAACTGGCGGTTTGCTCCCTTAGTTCCCCTATGTTGGCATCTATTTCTTTTAAGCGCGCATTGATTCTACGCTTATTAGCCACATCAGATATGGCGTTTAGGTCCTTCTTTAGAGCTTCTTTCTCTATCTCCAAACGCCTTACGTCACGGTCGGCAAGCACTAACTCTTCAGGTTTATTCTCTAATGAAATACGCAGAGCAGAAGCCGCTTCATCTATCAGGTCAACCGCCTTATCAGGTAAAAATCTATCGGTAATATAGCGACTGGAGAAATTAACGGCAGACACTATGGCGTCATCGGTTATACGCACACCGTGGAATAATTCATACTTTTCAGCGATACCTCGCAATATAGCTATAGCATCTTCTTGACTGGGTTCTTGCACATATACCGGCTGGAAACGTCTAGTCAAAGCCGGATCTCGCTCAATGTACTTCTGATACTCTTTCAAAGTCGTGGCTCCTATGACTCTTATTTCACCTCTGGCCAATGCCGGCTTCAGCATATTGGAAGCATCCATGGATCCTTCCGAAGCACCGGCGCCGACTATGGTGTGCAACTCGTCAATAAACAGTATCACACTACCCTGCGCCTGTTCTACCTCCTTCATAACCGCCTTCAAGCGCTCCTCAAATTCTCCTCTAAACTTTGTCCCTGCCACCAATAGACCTAGGTCTAGGGTTAAGATTTCTTTCTCTTTTATAGACTCAGGAACATTTCCTTGTGCAATAAGTTGAGCCAAGCCTTCAGCGATAGCGGTCTTACCCACACCTGCCTCACCTATCAAAACCGGGTTGTTTTTAGTGCGACGAGACAATATTTGTATCACTCGACTGACTTCAGTATCTCGTCCTATCACCGGATCAAGACCGTTTTCTTGTGCTAACTTGGTGAGGTTTCTAGTGTACTTTGTTAAAGAGCGAAACTTCTTTGGTTGCTGAGCATCAGAGATATTATGGTCTCTAACGTCTTGTACGGCTTTAGCTACCTGCTCCCTTTCAATCCCCAACCTTTGCAAGATCTCAATAGCAGGACCGGGATACTCAAGTATAGCCATGAACAAATGTTCTACACCCACGTAAGAATCGCCCAGTTGTTGCGCCATCTGCCCAGACCTTTCTAAAGCTTTGGCTAGATCCGGAGTTAGATAAAGTTGATATGACTGCGAAACAGTAGACTGTGATTCAGGACCCTCCAAAGACTCCAACAACATGTCTGTTAAAGCGATAACGTCTATGTCCAAATGATCTAAAATGGAAACTACCGCACTTTCGTCTTGCATAGATAAAGCTGTCAGCAAATGTGTTGAACCGACATGGTTTTGACCACGCTCAATGGCCAACTCGTGTGCTTTACGTATTGCTTCTTTAGCTCGAGATGTGAAATTATGAAATTGCGGCATGATGATTTTTATTAACTTAACTCAATTTATTCTATATCCTTTACACCTTATTCTAACACAGACTGATTTTGTATTTTTTACTTTTACAACAGCTAACTTACGACCGGAATACTCTTAATACGTTAACATATTGCAACAATATGAATATAAAGTCAAATTTTTTACCCTAATTTAACCCTGATTTTTACTTGACTTTACCCAGCTTAATACTACTGTCCCGTTAACCAGTATTCACCGTTACTCAGACAGAGGTGATGGTACGTCTGTAGAGGTTTTTGATGGAATGTAATCATATGGAATATATGAACTAGGATAAAATATATAACTTAGCACTATAGTAATAGTAAATACCGCTACCACTATAGCAAAATAAAACCAGTCTTTTTTTTGATTAGTAAAATTCCGCTCTGGAAGTTGTGCTGACTTTTTATAGGCCTATCCCCGAACTCGATTTCTCGCACTTTTCTAGGAATTTCATAGCTTAACCACGTGAGTTAAATGGTCAAAATGTGAGTTCGGGGCCATAATAAAACATACGAACGTCCACTC
>SKGH01000012.1 GCA_007117575.1 Candidatus Kaiserbacteria bacterium
CAGTTTCGGTAACCATTTATTACTAACGTAATAAACCAAAAAATGTTTTAGTCAGTCACGAAAGAATATAAATGATCACAGAAACTGGAGCTGGGTGAGGCGTACTTGGTGGTACGATGAAAGGTTTGAGTGACGAAAGCAACAAAGAAATTCGCCAAACGCGTAAGTCCTGATGATGTTTATTTTTCTAAAACTATGTTCAGTATCTTATCTTGCACGTATATCACTTTTTTGACTTTGTCATCGAGGTGTTTTGCTAAACCGTCATCATTTTTAATCGCAGTTAAAACATAAGCCTCTTTTTCTCCTCGAGGAATGTTTAGAGAACCGCGTTTTTTACCGTTTACTTGGATAGTTATTTCTACAGTATCTGACTTAAGTAAATCAGGGTTAGCCTTCGGGAAAGATTGTAGATGGATAGAATCTATTTTTTCAGTATCGCTACCTGATTTTTGCCGTTGCCACAATTCTTCACTTAAGTGTGGAGCAAAGGGTGCGATAAGCAGTATGGCCTTGCGATAGGTTTCGTTGGTTAACCCTAGACGTTCGGCTCTATTTACAAAAATCATTAAGGCACTAATAGCGGTATTGAATTTAAACTGGGGTATGTCATTTGTAACCTTTTCGATGGTCTGGTGTAATAATCTGGTAATCTCCTCCGGTTCATCTTTCTTTATGTGGTCGGATAAACCATAAAACCTCTCTAAAAATCTTCTTATACCGGCTATCCCGCCCATATCCCAAGGGTAATTTGACCCCTCATAGGGACCCATGAAAGCTAAATACATTTTGACAGTGTCAGACCCGACGTCGGCAACCTGTTCATCAGGGTTTATGACGTTTCCTTTACTTTTACTCATTTTATTGCCATCCGGTCCCAAGATCAGACCTCTGTTCACTCGTTTATTGTACGGTTCATCACAAGTGACCAGACCCATGTCAAACAGTACTTTTTGCCAAAAACGAGAATATAAAAGGTGCATGGTTGTATGTTCGGGGCCACCAAAGTAGATGTCTACCGGCATCCAGTCATGCTGAGCTTTGGTTGATGAGAAAATGTCTTTATTTATATGATCAATGTAGCGAAGGAAATACCAAGAAGAATCTACGAAAGTATCCATAGTTTCTACCTCAGGACGCCAACCTGTACCAAATATTTTTTCTGTACGCTCCAGCAATTCTTTACTTTTAGCTAAAGGTGGCAAACCGGTCGGGGTAAAATCTACATCTTCAGGTAATTTCCATGGTAGATATTTATCAGGTACGGTATGCGGTTTACCCTCAGGGTCATAGACTATTGGTATTGGTACCCCCCAATAACGTTGTCTACCTATAGACCAATCACGTAGACGATAGGTACGTTTTGTTTTCCCTCCGGTTTCATTGGTGATTTTTGTTTTCGCCTCTTCACTATTAAGACCGGTGAATTTTTCTGAATTGATCAATTTTCCGTGTTGCGTAAACGGTAAAGGTTCTTCATTGTTTTCAATAACCGGTTTTATGGGAAGGCTAAATTTAGTGGCAAAATCGTAATCTCTCTCGTCATGCGCCGGCACAGCCATAACCGCACCAGTCCCATAGTTACCTAATACATAATCAGCCACATATATTGGCAGGATTTCGTTTGTGAGTGGATGTTTAGCCGATAATCCTTCAAGCTTTACTCCGGTTTTTTCTTTGCTGATATCAAGTCTGTCTTGGTCACGTTTTTTTAAAGAATTCTTTAAATAGATATCTACTTCTTCTCGGTTTGTTATTAAATTGTTATATTTAGTCAGATAAGGATGTTCCGGTGCTAAAACAATGTATGTAGCGCCAAACAATGTGTCAGGGCGTGTGGTAAAGACGCTTATTGCGTTTTGAAATAGTTTATTTAGTTCGTCAGTTATGGGTTGTAGGTCGAGTTCGGTTTCTTGATCATTTTGTTCGTTGGCGTATTTACCGGTTGCTTTTACAATATACAGGCTACGTATGGGAAGGTTGTGATCAATTTGTCCATTTACTTTGTTGGTTAAGATAACCGGTCTGTTAGCGGTTACTTGTTTTTCCTCACCATCAGGCATGATAAGTGTCATCACGTGTTTCCATGTTGCTTTAACCTCACCACCTTGCTTGGTGGCTAGACTCTTATAGTGTTCTAAAACTAGATTTGAAATCTGGTCTTGTGACAGTTCTTCTTCTTTTAAATCTTGAAGCGCGTTCCGTTTTACTTTAACCGGATCTACATTACTGCCCGCAATAAAAAAACCTGTATCATCAGCCAAAACCGGCAGGTCTATAAGATTGGCAAGAGTACGAGCTTTCTTCAAAGAATTGTCACTTAAGGTTTCCCCGTCTTCCTTTACTTTGAAATCAGAAATACCAATTTCTTCAGGAGTTTTTAGATCTATTTTAAGTTTAGTGGAGCTGAGTAAATATTTTAAGCGAGCACACTTACTTTTGTTGTTAGAAGCAAAAACTACCACGCCATCATAGTCATCAACGTTTAATTTGAAATCAATTTCATAACCCTCGGCGCGCCCTATCCACTGTCTTTGAGCTTCTTTTATGGCCTCGGGCCAGTCTAGGTCTTTTAAGTCATCAACCAGTCTATCCGCGTAGTCGGTAATGCGAAGCATCCATTGAGGCATATTTTTTTTCTCTATCTTACTGTCACATCTCTCGCAACAATCATCATCTTCTACATTGTGAACTTGTTCGTTAGCGATAACTGTTTGACAACACAGGCACCAATTAACCTGTCCCTCACCTCTATATGCGATACCTCTTTTGAAGAATTCTGTAAACATCCATTGAGTCCAGCGATAATACTCTTCGTCCGTGGTGGATGCGCTATGTTCCCAATTAAAGGCATTACCCATACTGTCTAACTGCTTTCTCATGTCCAACATATTTTGTTCAGTCCATTTTTTTGGGTCGAGTTGGTTTTTTATGGCCGCATTTTCAGCCGGTAGACCAAAAGCATCAAAACCCATCGGATACAAAACTTGGGTTCCTGACATACGTTTAAACCTGACGTATATATCAGGAACAGCAAAGGCGTGCCAATGCCCTATATGAAGATTTCCGGATGGATACGGTAGCTCAACTAACACATACTCTTTAGGACGTGATGTGTCACGAGGGCCGGTATCGTAGATTTTATTTTCCTGCCAATATTTTTGCCAACGTTTTTCAATCTCGCAGGCATCGAAACGTTTTAACATAATGATAATTTAATTAGATTTATTGCCAGTTTAGCATAAGAAGCGAATTCATCGTAATTATACATTAGTATTTTGATAGCCTATTAGGAAGTTTTTTAAGTACAGGACTTAGCCATGAAGTAGCTTTTTAAAGTTGAAAGTTTTTTAAAAAGTTGTAATTATATGCTATGATTATCAAAGTATGAGACCTGAAGAACTTAAGCAAGCACCAAAGCTTTTTTGTGAAAATATCCGTATAGGACATACGCCGGAGTATTTTGTCGTAGGTATGAGCTCCGGTGCTCAGGCGCAGGTTTATTCATTAACTCCTGCTCACGCCAAGCGATTGGTGCAATATTTACAACACGAAATGCAGGAATATGAAAAAACATACGGTGAGATAACAGCTGAGTGGAATCCAAATGTAGTCAGTCCGGTACAGCGTGCCAATCCTCCATCTGAGGGTAGTTAGAAACTGTTTGAAGTCTCACCACAAAGCGTACTTCGTTATGGTCGCTCTGCTTTCTAAGAATAAGTCTACAAACAACATATATTGAAACCGGTTCAAGATTGTTTCGGGTCTTCGTGGCTAAGAACTCCGGACCTCGATGAGACATCAAACAGTTTCTTAGGTATATGTAATAAAGTTAATACCCGTAATTTTCTTACAACCACAAAGACTGTAGTTATTAAAAACACAAAGGCGTGCCGTTGGCACGCCTTTGTGGTAATTGGTATAAGTAAATGAGTAATTTTCAACTCATTGTTATTAGCTGGCTTTATGAAAGTGTTATTTTTATTAAGCTTCAACGATCAAAGTTCCTACCATACCTTGTTCACGATGGCTACCTACAGAACAGTAAAATTCAAACTCACCAACCTGATCAGCTATAAAAGTAACAGAAGTTTCTTCACCCTCCCCTATTATCTCAGACGCTACATTGAATTCATCAATGACGATATCGTGCCTGCCATCACTATTGGTCAAGTTTATGGTAACTATGTCACCTTGTTTGACTACCAACAGGTCTTCAGAATAACCGAATCTGAAGGAATCAAGGTTAAATACTCGCTCTTCACCTATGACGTTCTCATCTTCATTCATCGGATTTTCGGCGGTATCAGCGTCAAAGGCGTTTTCTTCAGCTGATCCATCGTCTATGACATCCAAGTCATTTAAGTCCGAATCATCAGTTAGCTGATCTGTTGGTGGTGTAATATCGATTTCATTAGTTACAGTATCTTCCTCGCCAGTCATTAAAAAAATGATAAGACCCAATACTATAACGACTACCCCTGCTATAATTCCAAATTTCATAATGTATTTATTTTTTTACTTACAATCAAACTTTTTAAGTCTAACATATCATAATCTTCTTTTTAACGGTTAAACTCAACAAGTCAGTTTATTGAAAAAAATGGAAGACAAAAGACTCTACTTGACTTAACTGTGTAGAAATTCTATCACGTCACCGTCTTTTACTATATACTCCTTACCTTCTGTTCTTACTTTGCCGGCTTCTTTAACCTGTTTTAACGAACCATTCATCACCAAATCTTCATATGAGACAACTTGGGCTCTAATGAATTTATCATGGAAATCACTATGTATGGCCGAACCAGCCTGTGGGGCGCTACTTCCTTGGTTAATTGTCCAAGCTCTGGTTTCTTTTTCACCGGTTGTGAAAAATGAAATTAAACCAAGATATTTATATGCTGTTCTGATCAACTCATCAATGCCGTTATTTTGATTGCCATATTCTCTTCTGAATTCTTGTTTATCGTCATTGGAAAGATCTTTTAACTCATGTTCCATACCGGCATCTATGCACACATATTCAGAGTTAGATTTATCAAAAAAATCCAACAGGTCTTGCCACTGATGACCGTTTTGTTCGTCTAAATTATGCCCACCACTTTGTTTGTTGCATGCATACAGGAATGGTTTTGTAGTTAACAAGTTCATTTCCTTAATGATTAGGCGGTCTTCTTCTGAATCCAAAACATCTTTTACCAGCTTACCTGATTCAAGTTCGTTTTTTAGCATGATCAGAAGTTTTTGTTGTTCTTTGGCTGAAGCGCTGCCTTTTTTAAGTTCTCTGTCCAATGAATGAAGTCTTGAGTTTATGGTAGACAGGTCTGACATAATTAGTTCCAGATTAATTACTTCAATGTCGGTTAAAGGGTCAATTAAACCGGATACGTGGTGTATGTCAGAGTTATCAAATATTCTTACAACTTCAAGTATCATATCAACCTCTCTGATATGTGATAAAAACTGATTTCCCAGACCCTCACCTGAAGCGGCTCCACGCACTAGTCCGGCTATATCTACAAACTCAATAATAGCCGGTATGGTTTGTTCACTGTTTGATATCTTCGATAAAGTTTCTAAGCGCGTATCCGGAACGGCAACCACCCCTACAGAAGGGTCTATGGTACAGAAGGGATAGTTGTCAGCCGGTACGGAATTTTTAGTTAACGCATTAAAAAGAGTTGACTTGCCAACGTTTGGTAACCCTACTATTCCAACTGAAAGTTTTGTGCTAGACATGTAACTATGTTTTTATTATTTTCATGACTTACGCGTTTCTGATGAAGTTCGAGGCGCTGACCCAGCTCCAGTTTCCGTGATCATTTATATTCTTTCGTGACTAACTAAAACGATTTTGGTTTATTACGTTAGTAATAGGTTACCCAAACTGGATCTGGGTGAGGCGTACTTAGTGGTACGATAAAAGGTTTGAGTGACGAAAGTAACAAAGAAATTCGCCAAACGCGTAAGTCATGATTTTTTTATTAGACTAAAGCTGGACAATCATCTGCGTCGGCGGTGGCCGACACCTTTGCTAGCAAATTTCCCCAGGTCCTGTGCCAAACGTAGCACAGAGATGTCTAATATGCCACGTTTTAAGTCAAATCTCAACAATTATGTATCATGTTTATGTCTTTATTTAAACACAAACACCACTCTTAAGTGAGTAGTGTTTGTCGAACTAGTGCTACCTAATGCTATTTTACGTTAACTTTGATCTTAGACTCAGGGGTGTGCTCCAGTTTAGGCATCAATATTTTAAGTACCCCATTTTCGTAAACAGCTTCCACCTTATCCATCGCGACTTTGTTAGGCAATGCTACCACACGCTCAAATGATCCACGTTTGATTTCTTTAGCATAGTGACTTTTTTCTTTTTTCTCAATCATTTCTTCACGCTTTCCTGATACAAACAGATGATTGTCTTCTATCTCCACATTTATATCTTCACCTTTAAGGCCTGGGATGTTCATTTCAGCCACTAAATTTTCACCGTCCTCATACATATCAACCGCCAGATCCAGTCCTACCTGATTGCCTCGGTTGTTTGTCATTACACCGAAGTCCCGTAATAGCCTATCAAATTCATCAAATGGTTCCCATTTAACTAACGACATAAAAATAAATTATGATTAGACTAATAATTATGTGATAAACATTATCACATCTGGATTATACAAAATTTTTCAAATTTGTCATATTTTATAATAATACGACATTTATATTTTTTAGCAGTTTACAGCTTGCGCATTTATATCTTACATATTAAGTATCAAAACCCTTAAAACATAAAGTCTCATCGAGGTAAAAATAATTCTAATTAAATCAAAAAATAAAAATGATTCTGCTAGAGAAATCATATATATTTTATGACCAAGCTAATGTCTATTGCTAAATTTGCATAACGAACGATTCAATTCTGAGATTTTATCGGTCATAATAACTAATTACAATATATAGAAATATACAAAGATAAGCCACCAACTTCACACCAAAACAACCCTCCACGCTGTTTCGTGAAGGGTTGTGTGGTTAATACCAAACCGGTTTTTCTAGCACCTACCTTGTCTTCTGTGTCCGGGGGAGCATTCGTCATCATCGTCACTAACAC
>SKGH01000104.1 GCA_007117575.1 Candidatus Kaiserbacteria bacterium
CTGGTGCTGGGTCTGCTGGGTCTGGGTCTGTAGGATCTGGATCTACTGGATCTGGATCTACTGGATCTGGTACTACAGGTGCAGCAACACAAAGCTCGTTAGCTTTAGCGCGACTTGAAGGACCGAAGAATCCGGTTGGGTTTACTAATCCGACTGGTGTAAGAATGTCAGCGCGGTACTTTACTTGGAACTTAGAAACGGCTGCTGCTGTAGCTGGGCCGAAGAACTGAGTTTCCATACCGGCAGAACCTACTGCGCCGGCTGGTGCCACGCGTGTCTCAGGGTCTGAGTTTAGGAACTGCTGTAGTCTCATAACGTCCTGACCTGAATCACCTTGTGAAAGGTTGCGAGTCCAGGTGTAAGGACAAACGCCTGGCGCGGTTGCTGGTTGATCACCAGTCATACCGAGCTGGGCTTGTAACATATTGATGGTCGCCATTAGCTCTGTGATCTGGGCCTGTAGCTCTTCAGCTGTTTGGGCCTGTGCGGGAGCGTAAGCGGCGAACATCATTGCGGCTGCGACCAAGATTACTGTGAATTTGGTCACAAACAAATTTTTGATACTCGTCATAGCTATTTTCTGTATATAATTTGTAATGGTCGAAGTTTAGCTATACATACGGACATGCAAGTTAATAATCAAGTACATGTCACTCGTATATATGAAACACTAAACCACGACCTCCCCATTAGCGGGGTTTGTTAATTTGGTAATACTGATAATATGAATTAATTCATATCCGCAAATACTGACCGATACCAAACGGAAAGCACTTGCGCAATATCACTAACGCCAAAACAACTTTTAAGTATCTCTACCCTTGGTTGCTTTGGTGGGTTAGCTGCGTATTCGGGTCTGTTTGTCTGAAACATAATCAACCAATTAGGAACGAGGTCATGCGGTAAATAAACTTTAATGACTGAGGTAGTTCAACTGATTAAAACGCTGAAACTGCGTTTAGTCCTGCGAAACCGGAAACAAGTCATAAGAGTTTATGCAAACACTTCTTATAACTCTTTAAAACAAAGTTACTCTGTCTAAGTTACGCTCAAGTGAGCTGATAAACTTTGACTGC
The DNA here is from genome assembly GCA_007117575.1 of Candidatus Kaiserbacteria bacterium. GTDB lineage: Bacteria > Patescibacteriota > Minisyncoccia > Phycocordibacterales > UBA918 > OLB19. Next base: position 1,077 of record SKGH01000104.1, read on the forward strand.
ATTGTGAATAAACAAGGTCTTAAGAATATTTAAGTGCTTGTTTTAGCTATTGTGTATTTATATGTAGTTACCATTTTTTAAGTAACGTTGTCAAAGAACACTACCGCAACATCTATCGATCTGTAATGAGTTGAATTTTGAATTAGTTTTGCAAACAAATGTCTCAATGACTTTTGTATTGTTTATGCAAACAAAAAATCAACCAGACCGACATCTGAATAGTATAGCGATTTAATAAAAGTGAGCTATCTTAACTTTGTGGATAGCTGTCACTTGAACCGATTCGACTATAAAGATTCAGATCAGTTGTTTTTATTAACGGTACATTAACAGCATACGAAAGTGATGTTCAATAGTCAATTGTTATAAATCGAGCTAGGTAGTGAACAAGCAACCTCCAAACAATTAAACGTAACCGTATCTAACAGTTGAGACGAAACACTTTCACAGTTCTTACTAAAAAACATAAGCAAACAACAACAATTTGAAACAGGCAAGTTTATGGTCTATGAGAAACTTTTTGCATTAGTTGGTCGTAAAAAATCTGCAGAGAGTTAAGGTCAATGCAATTTTATATAAGACTGATACTGTACTTATATAAGACACTTACAAGTTAAAAATAATTTAAAAAGATAGAGCGTAAGTACGTTTCTATATCAAGGAATATTTAGACCAGCGTCGCTCTCCTTGTCTTTTTAAGACATGTCCGTCAATCATGGCGTTTAGTTCACGTTGAATTGTCTTTGTACTACAGTCCGTTATTATTTCGGCAATGTCCTTTACAGTCGCCTGCCCTTTAGCTTCTATTATGGTCTTAATGCGTTCGCGTCTGTCTACCGTAGACTGCTCCTCTTTTGGTGAGTTATGAGTTTGGTTGGTGGAGGTTGAGATGGATTGGCGAGGGGTATTGCTTCGCACTTTCCTTTGCAGTGGAACGTCAGTACTAGGTATGGCGTCATTACCTAAATAAGTTTTTAGCCCTCTTAAAACCAGATCTATCTCAGTCACCACCACACTTGTAACCTCCGGATTAAACAGACCGGTAGTTGAGGCCACTCGAAAAGTACTATCAAGCGCTATCAGTGATTGAGCGAACTGTTCCAATACTTCCCTAGCATTGCCGGCTCTTACTTCCAAGGTTCTTAGTGCGTGCTCATGTACCAAATGGGCTTTTCCGGCTATGTTTCCTATATGTGTCTCTGTTCGTTTGTCAGTGTCTGTATGGTTTAAAATGTAAAAGACAACAGCCACAATCTTTTCTGTCTTTTTAAAAATACTCCTATAGTAGTTTTCATCATGGACAAGCTTTTGCAAGCTTGTGTCGCTTATGTACATGTCCTTTGGGTTCATATAAATATTGTCTTTTATATATCGCTATCCGTATCAGACGGTTGTAAGGGTCATAATACTCTTATCTGTCCTTTTGACAAGGGCTTTTGGTGTGTCTTTTGGTTATCTTGAAAACTGCGTTTTATCCACTGAAGGGTGGTTTTTATCATGTTATTATACTCAGTAACTTACTATCTAACGTAAGTGAGGTATTGATGGTCTGTACCGGTTTTTGGTACGTTTTTATTTATTGCTTTATGTCTAGAAATAAGAGGAGTAGAAAAAAAGAAGAAGAATCAGAAAAGTCATCTTTTTTTGATGACCTTTCTCCACACGTTAAACAATCTATAGTAGCCTTAGCAGTAGCATCTTTTGGTGTGTTCTTTGCTCTGGCTCTATTTGACTACGCGGGTATTGCCGGAGAGTACACAAAAATGGGTTTAATGTACTTGCTTGGTGGTGGCGCTTTTCTTTCTCCCATTGTTGCAGCCGGTTACGTATATACACTCCTAAAACCCAAAGACGACAATAAAGTGAGTGTGTCAAAAATGCTGGGTATAGCTCTTGCCCTGCTTGCCACCTTGGGTTTTTTCGAACTGTACCGAGAGGGTTTGGGTGGCATGGGTGGCAAGGTGTTTGCTTGGCCACTTACATACATAATGGGGCCCATCGCCACTTCGGTATTTTTGTTCCTTTTCTTTCTTTCCGGTATATTCCTGACCTTCAATACCGGTTTGCATATGCCCGCATGGTTAAGGCGAAAAGAAAAAGATGAGAATGAAGATCTGGAAAATCTGACCATACCTGAGGAAGCTCTGGAAAATTCAGAGGAGGAACAAGAGCTGGCGGAAGAAGATGAGGCGAGCAATGAAATGAAAAAACCAAATAAAGCACAGCGGAGTCTGGCTGATAAGTTAGGTATAAAAAGAAGCAATGACGATTTTGTTGTGACAAGCTTTGTAGGTCCTTACGCTCCCCCACCCCTCTCACTACTCTCCAAAGACCGTGGCAGAGCTAAAACGGGAGACGTTAAAGCCAACGCCAACACCATCAAGAGGGTACTCAAAGAATTCAATATAAACGTGGAAATGGATGCGGTAGAAGTAGGTCCAACGGTCACTCGCTACTCTCTAAAACCGGCACAGGGAGTCAAAATATCTCGCATAGTCGGACTGCAAAGAGAGTTGGAGCTAAACCTAGCTTCCGGCACACTGCGCATAGAAGCACCAATACCCGGTAAATCCTTAGTGGGTATTGAGGTACCAAATCTATCCAAAGCGAAAATAGGTCTCTCTGCCCTACTGGCCTCACCGGAGTATACAGACTCTCCTAAGCCACTTTTGGTTGCTTTAGGTAAGGACATAACCGGTCACGTGGAATATGCAAACATAGCTCGCATGCCACATGGTTTGATAGCCGGTACCACCGGCTCCGGAAAGTCAGTAACCATTCACAACATAGTCTCCTCGCTACTGTTTAGGAATTCTCCCGAACAACTAAGACTGATAATGGTTGACCCAAAAAGAGTCGAGTTGACACTTTACGACGGTATCCCTCACCTGCTTACACCGGTAATAACTGATGCTAAAAAGGCTCTACTTTCTTTGAAATGGGCTGTAAAGGAAATGGAACGACGCTACGACATACTGCAAGAAGAAAAAGTGCAAAATCTAGACTCTTACCACAAAAATATATACCAACCAGCCAAGCTTGAGTGGGAAAAGAGAGGTAGTTTAGAGGAGGAAAAAGACAGTCTGCCGGAAACACTGCCCTATATAGTCATAATTATGGATGAGTTGGCTGACCTTATGCATAGCTACCCACGAGAACTGGAATCCCTGATAGTACGTTTGGCACAGATGAGTCGCGCGGTAGGTATTCACTTGATACTGGCCACTCAAAGACCTTCAGTAAACGTAATAACCGGAACTATTAAGGCCAATATACCAACCAGAATTGCCATGCAGGTTGCCTCGCAAGTGGACTCAAGAACCATCTTAGACCAAGTAGGCGCGGAAAAACTACTGGGTCAAGGCGATATGCTCTTTCTTTCCGGTGAGTTATCCAAGCCCATACGTCTGCAAAGCGCCTTTTTGTCCGAGGAAGAAGTGAAAAAAATAGTTGACTATCTAAAAGACCAGGCTGATAGTCAGAATTTGGACAACATAGACTTAGACATAGAACAGCACAGCAATAGTGAGGGCGGTATTTTTGCCACCGATGTCGGTGGGGGTGAGGATGAAGACCCACTATACGAAGAAGCCAAGCAGATGGTTATAGAAGCTAACAAAGCTTCCACCTCTTATCTACAAAGAAAATTGCGCATAGGTTATTCTCGCGCCGCCAGACTTATCGATTTGTTGGAAGAGAAAGGAGTTATCTCTGCACCTGACGGATCCAAAGCCAGACATGTCTTAGTTGGTAACGATTCAGTCTCAAACCTGCCTGAAGAAAATGAAGATTATAAAGATGATGAAGATGCGACAAAAGTCTAGAATTGTTATTATAGTAAATGATCATGGTTAACAAACCCCTAGTGTCTTTGAAACCTTATTTGCTACGCAATACCCTACTGGCTGTATTGGCTGTTATACTTATAATCGCGAGTATGGCTTACGTCGCTTTCCAAGCTCGTCATCTTCTTTCTGGACCGCAGGTCTTCTTGGAAGACATGGACTACACAGTCAGTACTGAAAGAGCTCTTGCCATCAGAGGTCAAGCGAAAAATATCGTCAACATCTCCCTTAATGGTAAGCAGATATTTACCGATAAAAATGGGGCTTTTGAAGAAAAGGTGGTACTGGAAAATGGTCACACTACCGCTATAATAAGGGCAGAAGATAGGTACGGGAGACAGATCAGTCGCTATAAAGAATTTGTCTATATACCACCGGAGGAAACCGAGGCGGACGAGGACAAATACGAACTTGCTAACATAAACACAGAAACATATGGCACAAACTAAGAAAAAAGATACTAAAAAAGGAGATAAAAAAACTGAATTGAAAGATACCAACGAAAGTCGTCACGACATAACTGAAACGCTACGCAGTATTAAGACCAAGTTTGGTGATGAGGCCATAATGACCTTGGGTGAGACCAGAAAAGTTGACGTGGATTCTGTTTCCACCGGATCAATAGGTTTGGATGACGCTTTAGGCATAGGGGGCTTCCCTCGCGGTCGTATCATAGAAATATTTGGACCGGAATCGTCCGGTAAAACCACTCTGTCTCTTCATGCCATCTCAGAAGCTCAAAAGTCCGGAGGTATCTGTGCTTTTATTGACGCTGAACATGGTATGGACCCTGAGTACGCTCATAAGCTTGGGGTTAATCTGGAAGAACTGCTTATTTCCCAACCAAATAACGGTGAGCAAGCACTGGAGATTGTAGAATCTTTAGTCAGAACCGGTAAAATAGACGTTATTGTAATTGACTCAGTAGCGGCCCTCACCCCTCGCGACGAAATAGAAGGAGAAATGGGCGCCCACCATGTGGGTAAACAAGCCAGACTAATGAGTCAGGCCTTGCGTAAACTGACCGGTATTGTTTCTAAAAGTAAAACTGTGGTGATATTTATAAACCAGATACGTATGCAAGTCGGTGTCATGTTTGGTTGCTTCTCATACGACAGTAAAGTTTTACTGGCCGATGGTAGCAAAGAAAAAATAGGTAAACTGGTAAATCAAACTAAAAAAGTAAAGGTACTTTCCTACAACTTCGACAAAAAATGTGTGGAAGCGAAAGAAATAACCGACTGGCACATAAACGGCGAGACAGAATACTTTTTACAATTCTTTATAGAAAACCATACCGGCAATGGCAGACGTGGTTTTTCCTGTACCCCTGATCATAAAATACATACTCCAAATGGTTGGAAACCGGCTAAAGAATTAAAGGCCGGAGATGAAATATCGGTACATATCACTGATACATCACTAACACCACAACAAGAGGAAGTTATCTTGGCTTCCCTGCTCGGAGCCGGAAATATAAAAAAAGTAGACGAACAAATCGCCTACTTTAGCGAAAAGCAAGACACTGAACCATCTCCGTATACTTCTTGGCTTGCTTCCGAACTTAAAGATATAACGAACAAGGTGGTAACCAAGTCAGAAAGAGGAAATACCCTGATAGAAACCAAACATTTACCCCGCCTAGGCGATTTACACGGTCTTTTCTATCGCCAAGAACAAAAGATAGTGCCGGAATTCTTAGTTGAACAGATAACACCACGCATGATAGCCTTGTGGTATTGTAGTGATGGCTATACCCAGACAGACAATTCCCTCTTAAGTGAAAAACCACACAAAGAAGTCTCGCTGGCAACTTTACGCACCGATTCTTTTGACAATCAAACGGAAAGTGTTGATCGTATTAAGCGAATGTTTTTGCGTTTTAACCTAAGACCCACTTACCAAGAGAAAGGAATATGGCAATTTAACGAAAACGACAGTAGAGATTTCTTTGACCTGATAGCGCCTTTCGTTCCCAAAACCATAGAGCATAAACTCCCCAAAGAATACAGAGGGCGTCACCATCAATCACAGTCACAACAATCGAAACTGAGCCAGCTACTAAGGCCAATGCGTATAAAAAACATAAAAACGCGAACTCCCTATGAAGATAGTCAAAATATCAGTAGACAACGTTTTGATATAAGTGTAGCTGATAATCACAACTACTTCGTAGACGGTTGTTTAGTGAGTAACTCGCCGGAAACCACGCCGGGTGGTAAGGCTTTAAAATTCTACACTTCAGTAAGGTTAGACATTCGTCGCATAGCCCAAATTAAGAAAGGTGATGAAGTGGTTGGCGGTAGACATCGAGTTAAAGTGGTAAAAAATAAAGTTGCCGCGCCTTTCCGCACCACTGAATTCGACCTTATTTATGGTGAAGGTATTTCACGCGAGGGTGAGATCCTAGCCCTGGGAGAAAAGTATCAACTTATCAGTAAAGCCGGTGCCTCATACAGCTATACCCCACCCGGTGGCGATGAGTCTTCTGTGGTCAAACTGGGTCGTGGTTACGACGCGGCCAGAACTACCCTAAAAGAAGATAATAAACTCAAGAAGGAGCTCTTAAAACACATTCGACAGGCCCTGAAGGACGAGGCTTGACATTATACTTGTCTAAAACAGTTTTAATTACACCATGAATTACGCGTTTGACAAACATCTTTATGGCTTTCGTCACTCAAACCTTTCATCGTACCACCAAGTACGCCTCACCCAGCTCCAGTTTCAGTAAACATTTATTACTAACGTAATAAACAAAAATCGTTTTAGTCAGTCACGAAAGAATATAAATGATCACGGAAACTGGAGCTGGGTCAGCGCCTCGAACTTCATCAGAAACGCGTAGGTCATGTACACATTTAAAGCTCGGCTTTTCACAATAAATAACTCGTGGTACTGTTACACCACTTAGAAACTAACTATGGCAGTATTAGCATATAACCAAATAACACCAAAGACAGCGATCATTTATAACGACGAACCATATGTGGTTTTGTCTCATCATGTCTTTAGAAAACAAAAACGTAAACCGGTCAATATAACCAAGCTGAAGAACCTTAAAAACGGTAAGGTGATAGAACAGACTTTTCACCAAAACGAAACCGTAGAAGAGGCAGACCTGGAAACAAGAGAGATAACCTTTATCTTTAAAAAACCCAACGAATATTGGTTTCATTCTGCCGGTAAACCCAGCGATCGTTTTCCCCTACCCGAATCCTTAATTGGTCAAAGCGGACGATTTATAAAAGAAAAATCAAATTTATCCGCTTTAGTTTTTGACGATGAGATAATAGCTATACGTATGCCAATCAAAGTGGAGCTGTTAGTTACCGAAGCTATGGATGCGGTCAAGGGTAACACCGCTTCCGGTGCACAGAAAGAAGTTACCTTAGAGACCGGTACAACGCTGATGGTACCCATGTTTATTCAAAGCGGAGACGTGGTGACCGTAAACACAGAAACCGGCTTGTATGCTGAACGTGCCAATAAATCATAAACTACACAGCGACAACTACACTTACTCAAAAACCGCCCTAAAATGGGCGGTGTTTGAGTAAAACGCTAACTGATTAAGCTTTAGTGTCTTATGTATGGCATAAGTGCCATAAAACGAGCTCTTTTGATAGCTCTAGCTAGGTCACGCTGACCTTTTGCAGACATACCGGTACGCTTTCTACCTAGAATACGAGCATGGGGGTTTATATTTGCCTCCAATCTGTCTATGTCTTTAAAGTCAATATGGTCAAGGCCTATGACTGAGTCAGTGGCCTGATCATTATTTACATCATTGTTTTGTTTTGTTTCCATATATTTTATAAATTAATAAAACTGAATTGATAAATAGAATTTAAACTAAAAAGGTATATCATCAGGATTTATTTCGTCGACAGGATAATCAGGTGCGTCCGGCTGAGGTGAGGAATTGTCGGAATTTGATTCTTTATTATTTTGATTTGCAGAATAACCACCACCATCGCCGGAACGAGGTCCAAACTGTACGCGATCCGCCACTATCTCTGTGCGATACTGCTTTACACCATCTTTCTCCCAAGAACGCGTCTGTAGTCTTCCCTCCACAAAGGCACCACTGCCCTTTTTTAAATATTTACTTACTGTCTCCGCTTGTCTGCCAAACACCACGATGTTGTGATAATCTGCTTGTTCTTGACGATTTCCATCTTTATCGTTATAGATACGATTAGTAGCAACTCCAAAAGTACAGACATTTATACCACTGGGTAAGACTTTTAATTCCGGGTCACGGGTTAAATTTCCGTAAACCATTGCTTTGTTGATGTTCATAGAATAAATAAAAATTATTTGACGACTTAACGAGCTGTTTTTTCTTCATCAACCTCACCACTATTATCATCAATGGTTATATCTTCTTTGTCTGTATCAACAGGTTTTTGTTCCTGATCGCTGTCTATATCTGTATCAGATGAAACCACCTCCTCAGAATCATCAAACTGCTCATCTTGAGCGTCTATATTAATAATACGCTTTTTTTCTCGCCTCTCCTGATGGAAGTAAAAAGGTGCATTTAGTTCAGTGTGAGTCAATCTTATCAAGAGGTGTCGCATTATATCTGTCCTTTCGTTGAATTCGTTTATAAAAGACTCTATTGAGTCCGGACTTACAGAAAAACGCACCCAACCAAAGTAAGCGCTTTTAAAGTGGCGATTTTTACCTTCTAAATGTCTGGTAATCTCATAAGCAAGGTCAACACGCTCCGGCTTCTCAGACGCCAACACAGTGGCACCTAAAGCTTCCAACTCGGCTATAACCTCACCACTTAATCGTACCGCTTCCCCTTCGGTAACCGTTGGAAGCACATGGTAAGCAAGTTCGTAACTTAAAACTTCATCAGTCTCAAGTTCGGAATTTGCTTCAGTTACCGGCATTGTATTGTCAGACATAATTTACTATTTTAACATTTACAAGTTTGAATGGTTTATCCCTACTTGTATGGTCTATTTTTATTTAATAATGTCCTACCTTACCACAGGTTGTAGGTTTTTCAAGAAAAATCACCATACCAATCAAAACAAAACACCATTAATCATTGCGTATACAAGGTATAAAATGAGTGGTAAAATACAAATGATATATGGATGAGAAAAAAAATAAAATAGACTTTTTAACAGTGTTTATGTCAATACTGTTAACCATAACAACCGCGAGCACCGGCTGGTTTGGTTACCGCAACATACTCTTGTTGGAAGAAAATGAACAGCTACTGTCAACTCAAAAAGAACTGGAAGAAGAGGCCGAAGTTCGAGAAAGAGCTTATATTGAGGCGCAAAATTCTATCAATGAACTAAATAATGAGTTGCGATCAGAGCGTGAAGAGTTACAGATAATACTGAGTGAATTACAAGAAGAAAGAAACCGAAATGAAGACTTTGAAGATCAGATACGCAACCTAGCCGGTACCGTGGGAACACTGGACAGACTGGCTCAGACAGACAGAGAACTGTTACAAAAATATTCAAGAACTTTTTTTCTAAATGAAAACTATAGACCGGCGCAACTTACCCAAATACCACAAAGATGGGTGATGCCGGGGCGTCAAGATCAGTATTTCCTGCCCGAAGCTTGGCCTTTTCTGGAAGATATGTTGAAGAAAGCGGAAAGAGATGGACACGACTTACGGATAATTTCCGCTTTTAGATCTTTTGATGAACAGGTTGACCTGAAAAGTCAATTTTTAAGACAATACGGTACCGGTGCTAACACATTTTCTGCTGATCAAGGCTTTTCAGAACACCAACTGGGAACCGCCATTGATATAGTAGACCTTAAAACCGGCGCAACTGAAGAACGTTTTTCACAAACTGAGGCCTACGAATGGCTCAAAAACAACGCGCATCGTTATGGTTTTATTCTCTCCTACCCTCCCGATAACGACTATTACATATACGAACCTTGGCACTGGCGATTTGTGGGACGCAAATTAGCTAGCGACCTTAATCGCCGTAATATGTATTTCTATGATATGGACCAGAGAGAGATCAATACATACCTGATATACCTGTTTGATTAAGTTAGTTAACGGGTTTCATTAAATATCAATTTGTATACCATAGTGCCGTAAGGTATTTTCAGATAATTGGTCACGTACTTTTTCCAAAGGTATGTTTTTTATATGAGCTATCCTTTCATAAACCTTAGTGACCATCCAAGGCTCACATCGCTTTCCCCTATAAGGTACCGGTGCCACATAGGGACTATCGGTCTCAGCATGCATCAAGTCTAAAGGGGTTTCTTTTACCACTTCTTCATAATCTTTAGCAAATGTTATAACGCCGGTAAAAGAAATAGTGAATCCTAAAGAGAAAAAACGTTCCGCATCGGCATAAGTACCGGCAAAAAAATGGACATTGCCATGAACTTTTGCGTACTTTTTTAAAATCTCAAAAACGTCAAAATAAACACTTCTCCCGGTAGGACTTTCTAAACCCGGTTTAGGGTTACGAGTGTGTATCATAAGAGGTAGAGACAATTCGTTAGCAAGTTTTATCTGAGCAATGAACGCTGTTTCCTGAGCTAAATAACTATTCTTCTCCATGTGGTAATAGTCAAATCCACACTCACCTATGCCAACCACCTTATCTGAAGACAAGGCCAAGGAGCGGTAATCGTCTGCAGTGAATTCTTCCCCTTTTGAAAAAAATGCCTCACCTCCCTCGCCTACCTCTTCTTCGTCATGTCTACCCGCCACTGTTTGTATGGGATGCAAACCTATAGTGGCATACATATTTTTGTTTTCATTAGCTATTGATACCGCCCTCTCACTGGTCGCGAGTTTAGTTCCTACATTTATAACTGTTACTGAATTTTCTGAACATTTGTCTATTACAGATGTGTGATCATCAGCAAAAGCTTTCAAATTCAGATGAGCATGAGTATCTATGTAGCACATAAAAAGTATCGTAGCACAGTATTCTTTTTACACTACCCACAACAAAAACCTATCTGACTACACCATTCCCCGAAGGGTGGCCGGCTTCAGTTGATAAATTGGTATTGAGACTACCGTTAGACCTCTGTATAGACGTGCCGGTAAAACTGTCAGTGGCACGAAAATTTTGCTCTCTTAAAATAATCGGAGTTTGCCCTATCTGAGAACTGCTGGGAGTAAACGATACTTGAAAAGAAACGGTTTCAGCACTGTCAATTCCTACAGAACCGACGTCCCATATCACTGTTCTATCTGTTTGATTATACGACAAGGAATCCGGATGACTGACTTTATCCATCCACTCTACGTAAATCGGTAAGGACGTGGTGGCTCTGGCACCCTCAATAGCGTTACGATCATTTGATACTCTCATGGAAACTGTATAAGTGGTTAGAGTCCCCACTCTAGGCGGTATGGGCCCGTCATCATCAAACATACCGGTGCCATGAGAAACTTCAGCCATCAATCTTGGGCTAGTGTGTATCTTTACAGAGCCGGTACTAGCTCCCACCAATATCTCAGACGCGCCTCTTTCGGCCACACGGTTTCCATAGACATTGATGTTTACATCCACCTGTGGGTTGATTACACCCTCAGAGTTTGGTGTGATTCCAAGACTCAAAGTACGAGTTTCACCAGGTGCAAGAGACCGAAGCGAGCTGAGGTTGCTGGTTTCCCATCTCACAGTCTCGGTATTTGAATCATAAAAACCGTCAGAAGAAGAAACTCGGTTGCTATCAAAAGCGTTACCGCCAAAAGTTCCCTCAGCTCGCACATCATAGACTGTGTAAGAAAGTGTATTGGTTATAGTTACACGCACCGTGGTCTGACTTCCCGGAGGCAACACTCCATTTGATGCGGAAGAGAAATTAATACCTACGTCTAAGAAGGGCCTTTCAATCAGAAAATCGGCTTCTGTTTTAGCAAATATGCTGGTCATGTTCTGCTTATCTCTTTCACTAGGTAAACCGACCGTGAAATTTGTTATGTTTCTCTCACCAACCAATCCTGCTACTCGCCCTGTCACCTCAATGGTACTTTTCCCTTCTGGTGGAATATCCTCCAGAAGCCAGCGGTTTTGACCGAAAGAAGGTGGTGGGTCAGAGCTGATAAATTCAAAACCTCTAGGATATTCGGCTCTAACCAGAACTTCAGATATAGGATTAGACGCGTTGGAAGAAACAGTCAGACTTATTGTGGTTTCCTGACCTGGCGCTACTTTGCTGGAAGCGTCAACACTGACCGATACAGGAGGAGTACTGATCCTAAATTCAAACGGATCTGCTTCTTTTACAAAAATGGCATTTGAGCCTTGAACTCTATACTCTAAAGAAACAAGGATGGTTTTTTCTTCATTTTCCTCTCCCAAAACCAACACCTCTATGGGTATCTCTCTTTGCTCACCACTTGCCATAGTTTCAAGATTTAATCGTTCACGAGTTAAAGTACGCGAATCTTCACCGCTAGAGCGCGTACCGGTGGGATACTGGATTATTAAGGTAGCAGACTGAATGGACATAGGGTTGTCGTTTGTTATAGAAATTGACAAAGGCAAACTCTCACCACCGAGTAAAGTAAAGGGTCCGGTTACAGTAAGGTCAATATTGCGTGCCGACACACCACCGCTACCAAACAACAACATAATGCTGGCAATCACTAAAGCACCAACAAAACACCACGCACCGATAACAAGTAGACGTTTTCGATAACGACGAAAACCTTTTTTTGTTTCAGAGTATGTATCTGTTACTTCCTTCATCGCCTTTTCGCCAATCGGAACGTCTTTGATGTTGGAATCCACAGGTGGATCATGCCAGACTTCTGAAGTTTTGTGTTCATCAGGAGATAGTTCGTGATACTCCACTTGCTTTGGCTTAGCGTGCCTTTCATATAGACGTTTTCGTAGAAATTCTATTTGTTTTTGATCTTTTATACCACTCATGAGCTATTGGTGATAATTATATCACTTGATGAGTAACAATGACCAGTAAATAAACAATAATTCGGTTAAACAACAGTAATGTTTTTTATAGATGACTGAGAATCGGAACTTCATCCATTATGGACTCTATAAGATGAGCATGTTCTTCCTTGTTATAGTAAGAAAAAGCTACGTTAAAATCGTTACTCTCGACTATATCCTTTATAAGAGTCTTGGTATCAACATAACCCAGATCTGCTAACATTCTGACCTGAAAAACATCTTCCAGCTGTTTGCAGACCCTAACGGAATTTTTGGTGGCAGTTTTTAGTGAAACACAAGCGTCTTTATAGATCCTGCTTAAAACTTGCTCCCCTTGCACATAACGCCGTAACAAACGTACTATGTTAATGACAGTAACTCGGTTATGCCTTTTGTCACAATTCAAAAACACATTACCATTAGACTCAACACTACCTACTATCCACCCCATACGTCCTTTGATCAAAGATACACGAACCAAAGAAAAATCTTGCATAGCAAAACGTTGACGAGAGCTTTCTTTCCTAACACCACGCGCAGATGCATACAACATGCCAAAACGCTCCGTAAACAATTGATAAAACCGGTCCGACCCATTACTAAACACACTACTGCAAACCAAGGCGTCAGTGGTATAGACAGGATAAGACATAAATTAAAATAAATACCGAAAACTAACGATTATCGACCATGGAACCGGGGACTGACTCGACATGGTAAACATATTTTATATCTTCTATTTTAACGACTGAAGCATCGGTAAGGTCTTTATCGATTCCTATAGAGGTAGCTCCGGTTATTGTTCTTACCTGCTCCGCATATGTCTCGAGAATAGACCAAGAATCTGTATTTACCGTCAAAATAACCCTATCATGAGGCGATAGACCCATTTTTTTACGCTCTTGTTGTATGGATCGAATCAATTCACGTGCAATACCTTCCACTTTCAGTTCCTCAGTTATATTTGTATCAAGTATTATGGCATTACCGTCTTTTAAATCGTCTCTCTCCAAACTTTTTACGTTTACTTCTTCGAGTATCGTTTGATCAAATTCTTCTGAAAAAGTGAATTCCTCTCCATTAATTATCAACTCGGATAAAGGTTGTCTAACCTTGATACCGGCCTCAACCCTAGCCTCCAAAGTCAAAGAGACAACCTTTCTCACCAACTTCATATCAGCTAAAATAGCAAGGTCTACTGTATATCCTTTCGGCCACTCTGCTAAATGTACACTTATTGCGTCATCCTTTAAACGCACCTGTTGCCACAAATAGTCAGCGTAAAAAGGCATTATAGGCGCCATGGTCAAAGATAAGGTTCGAAGTACATAACGCAGAGTCGATAAAGACTCGTCACGGTCTACTCCCTCACTCATCTTCAACCTATCACGTGAACGACGTAGATACCAAACAGATAGGTCGTCAATGAAAGTGGCTATGGGGCGAAAGGCTTTATCTAACTCATAACGCTCAAGGCCATCCGTAACCAAAGTATTTAACTCATGGACTCTGTTAATGATCCAACGGTCTAAAATATGGTTAGAGTCTATAGAAGGTGCCGTGCCGTTTTCATACAATTGATACATGGCCAAAACATTGTGAAGACGTCCAATATTTTTTCTCGCCTGCTCAGCCACTTCCTTTTCTGAGAAATTTATATCTTCACCTCTAATAACAGGCGAAGAAAGAAGATAATAACGCATGGAGTCAACCCCCACTCTATCAGCCAAATCCATTGGGTCGGGATAATTTTTTAGAGATTTACTCATTTTTCGTCCATCCTCCGCCAAGACCAAACCGTTAGTAATCACATTTCTATAGGGACTTCTACCAAACAAAGCCACCCCCAACACCAACATGGAATAAAACCAGCCTCTGGTCTGGTCAATGCTTTCAGCTATGAAATCTGCCGGATAACTCAATCCCACTTCTCCTCTTTGACCAAAAGGATAATGAACTTGTCCGTAAGGCATGGAACCGCTTTCAAACCAACAATCAAAAACGTCGGATATGCGCTTTAACTTTGTTCCGTCAGTATCACGCAACTCAAATTCATCTATATATGGTCTGTGCAGATCCAGTTCGTACTCTTCATTGTGCGGTAAAGGGGTAAACTCGAATTCACGAAACTCAGCATTTTCATAACGTGCGCCATCAGCATCGTGGTCAAACACCCCTCCAGCCAAAGACTGACCTTTAGCTACAACTTCCAGCATCCTTAAAGGAGAATTATGCGACACAATCAGTATGGTTTCTCCTGCGTATTGTTTATCTATATCATAAATAAACGAACCGACACGCCTTTTAACGTCAGACCAAGATTCACCTCCTGAGGGAGTTTCGTCACACCAAATCGCTCCATCAGGGCATGTAGTAATGAACTTTTGATATTCTTTATTAGGACGTCCTTCAAATTCACCAAAACGTATTTCACTCAAACGCACGTCCTCCACCATTTGCTCTTCACTTAAACCTAAAACGGAAGCGACCAAGTTGGCTGTTTCTCTGGTACGTTGGTAAGGAGAGTATATTATCCTATCTATACCGGCAGACTTTAATTTTTCAGCAGTCAATTCAACCTGTTTTTTTCCTTCTGAAGTCAATGGATTTTCATCATAAAGATCACTGCTGGCATATTTTTTTACATTACTAACACTCTCACCATGACGCATAAGTAAAAAAGAATTACCACTCTTGGGCACGAAAGACATGAGTTCGGAAATGGAACCAAAAACTCTTACGCTACCGGTATGTTCATTTTTCCATATCGGCAAAGGCGCACCCCAATACCTCTGCCTGCTAACAGCCCAGTCTCTGGCTCCTGCCAACCATTTACCAAACCGATTCTTTCCCACATAATCAGGTATCCAATTAATAACTTGATTGACCGCTAAAAGGTCGTCTTTGATTTTGGTCACACCAACAAACCAAGAATTGGAAGCGTAATTCAATAAAGGTGTGTGGCAACGCCAACAGTGTGGGTAGCTATGTTTTATATTATGCTTATCTACTAACTTACCGGCACCTTTAAGGTATTTAATGATCTCAATATCTATCTCTAAGCGAGACCCTTCGCCATCCGTATCTGCCGGTTTAACCAAACGACCTGACCAATCGGTAACTACGGGCAAAAACCTACCCTCTTCATCCACATGATGAACCACCGGTATGCCATAGATCTGCGCTAAAGCCAGATCTTCTTCACCATAAGCCGGAGCCAAATGTACCGCACCGGTACCTTCTTCACCCACTTCTACGTAATCGGCATGATATATTTTCCAAGCTTCTTCTTTTCCTTTTATGTCCTCATTAACCCAGTATGAAAAAGGTGGTCGATACGACTTTCCAACTAATTCAGATCCTTTTTGCTCATGCAAGACCTTGTATTCGTAGGAACTTATTTGAGACAAACGATCTTTTGCCAGTATCCATTTTTCATATTTACCGACTTCTGTTTCCAATCCTACCGTCACATAAGTAATATTCTCATTCACGGCAACGGCCATATTGCCGGGAAGTGTCCATGGTGTAGTGGTCCACACCAGCAAACTGGTGTCTGTTTCTTTACCACCAACACTCAACAAGGGTAGCTTGACGGTAACTGCTATATCTTTTGTATCCTTGTAGCCTAAGTTGACTTCAAAGTTTGAAAGTGTGGTGCCACATCGCCCGCACAAGTGCATCGATTTAAAACCTTGGTAGACAAGCCCTTTATCGTACAATGATTTAAAAACCCACCACACACTTTCCGTATACGTACTGTCCATAGACTTATAATCGTTTTCCATATCCACCCACCTTCCCATACGTGGAATGATACGCTTCCAGTCTTCAGCGTACTCCAAAACAGCATCACGCGCGGCATTGTTAAAATGTTTGATGCCATACTCTTCAATTTGACGTTTATTTTCAAGACCTAATTTTTTTTCAATAATATTTTCAATAGGTAGACCGTGACAATCCCAGCCCCAGCGTCTAGCCACGCGGTAACCACGCATAGTCCAGAACCTGGGAATAACGTCTTTTATAGTACTTGGTAATATATGTCCATAATGAGGCAGTCCGGTTGCAAACGGGGGTCCGTCATAGAATACAAACTCCCCTTTTGGTGGGTTACCGGCTGGTCTTTCAACACTGCTTTTGAATATGTCATTATCCAGCCAAAATTTTAAAATTTCTTCCTCACGCTTAGCTATTTCGCTTTTCGAATCAGTGGTGTGAACGGTTTTTGTTTGCTTGTTTTTAGAGTTTTCTTTTTTCATAATTTTATAATAAAAACAATTTCTACGGCTGGTGTTTTAGATCAAATAATAAATCGACTCACTTATGGGTTAACTACCTAACAGCACGCTATCTAAAAATATTATCACAAAAAACAAAAAAAGGGTTAATGTTGGCAACCTCTACATTTTTTCCGGTGCCTCTATGCCCAACACCCAAAGACCGTTTTTAAGCGTAATACGTACAGCATCGGATACTGCAACTTTATAAGGTGCAAACCGGTCGTTAGGGTCGGCTATCTTTTCTTTAGCATAAAAAGCGTTAAAAGCACCGGAAAGCTGAATGAGGTACGTGGACATGTACTGTGGCGCTCGCTCCGCGAGCGCCACTTCCACCACCTCCGGAAACCGGCACACCAAACGCTCAACCTCATACGGGTTATCTGGCACAAGCTCCACGGAAGACAAAACGCCTACACATTCAGCTTTTTCTAAAACCGAAACGATCCTCGCATGAGTATACTGCAGATAAGGGCCTGAATCACCTTCAAACGAGAGAGCTTGCTTGAGGTCAAAGGTTATATTCTGACCGGGGCCGGCTTTCAAAAACGTGTATTTTAAAGCTGACTGGGCTACCGCTTCCGCGGTAGCATCGCTTATTGAACCACTATCGATGGCATTTTCTTTCATTCGCTCGACAACCGCTTCTTTTACCGTTTCTATCAGATCTTCTGCCAAAGGTACGTTACCAAGCCGTGAAGACACTTTCTTGTCTGCAAATCGTAACCTACCGTGCTGAAGATAGTGAGTTTTTTCTCCCCACTCACCAAAAGTCAACTCTGCCACTTTTTTAATAACCTCAAAATAGTGTTTTTGTTCCACGTCAGTATACAAAATTGACACATCAGGATCAAAGCGCTCAAACTTCATTGCTATCAAACCAATATCTTTTGCTTCATACACCGGTATGCCCCCACCGGTCACAAACACCCGTGTGTGTAATCCGTATTCCTCACCGAGAAAAACTATTGCTCCATCCGATACTTGAAATACCTCTCCCACCTTTTCTTCAACTATCTTCTTACCACGTACACCCGCCTCACTCTCGTAAAAACTGTCGTCAAATGACGATCCCAGTCTTTTCGTAATGGTATGAAAATAGTCCAAACTTGTCTTACGGCCTTTCAAATAAATATCCCAAGAGGGACCGTTTTTACCGGTATTTAAGTTGGTATTTATTTCTTGCACCGCACTCTTTACCACATCAGACTCTTCGTAAGCTTTAGTACCTTGCACATACGCGTTTCCTAACTCTTTGATATCGGTCGGGTCTCCGTTATACTCCAAAAGTGCCCACACCGCTTTAGCCACGCCAAGTGATATATCAGACGGGTATGACACATCTGTTACCGTCGCTCCATTCATTCTGTACAGGCGAGATATTGATTCAGAAATTGTCAGATTGAGTAAATGGCCAACGTGAAATGGTTTATATAGATTTGGCGCGCTCTTTTCGATCAGGACTTTTTTTCCATCCAGTTTTTGATTAACACCCCAGTCACCGCCCTCTTCTTTGATACGCACAACTTCACGAGAAAAAAAATCACGATGAAGACTAAAGTTTAAAAAACCCGGACCAGCCACCGACACGTCGGTTACGTATTCAATAGTATCAGCAAGAGCTGTGGCGAGTTCGGTGGCAAGTTCGCGTGGTGGTTTCCCTACCTTTTTAGCTAAAACCATCGCCACGTTACAAGCGTAGTCTCCATGCGTAACATCTTTAGGATGCTCAATCACAAAATCGACCTGCGGTAAACCTTTTGCCTTCAATATTTCCAAAACAGTAGTTTCTAAAAGCTTTTTCATATGCAAACACTATAACAGATTATTTAATAAACAATAAAGTTGTGCTTTCGATAGGTTCCCTTTATAAATTAGCGTATCTCAGTCACCATTTCGCGTGGTGGCATGGTTGAGTTGTCGATGATGAATTTTTCCCTGCCCAAAACTTGTCCTCGTTCAGTCTCAACCGAGCAACGCCAGACACCGGGGTGATAATTACTGATCCTAGAATATCCACGGTAACCACGCTCTCCGGTACCATAAATAGAATAGCTTACTCGAGCATGGGTCTGCCACGACCTTTGCGCGGGATCATGGTATTGCCAATGATGCACTATGTCTGTAGATAGTTGTCCGGGGGCAAAAACACGAGCAAAGCAGACTGCACTGGCACCGGTTTGCCCGTACAAGACTGGGTCAGAACTTTGCCAAAAACGCCACCTAGAAGGAGACACATAACGCACCTGATAGTCACCGGTCTCAAAACGCACTATACCGTGATAAATTCCCACTTCTTGCAGTGATAGAGGAATGGGAGGGATTATGTTCAAAAAGTATAAGCCGTTAAAAGCCACATATATGGAACCGATGGTAAAAACTAAGACTCTCATCTGCATGGCTAAAAATCTAGGTATTATAAGAGCCAACACTCTCACCAAAGCATACATAAAGAGCAATGCCGCCAAACCACTACCCACAAAGACCCAAACACCCATATATCCTGAAAAGACTGACACCACCAACACCAAATAAGGTAAAAAGCCGGTAAAAAAACAACCCAGATTGAAAACCAAACGCTTCTTTCTGTCTCTAATCACCTCATTACCCAAGATAACCGCTGACAAAACAACCAAAAACGGCCAACTGGCTATCAAGTCTCCACTGCGACCATAAAAAATAAGCATGCCTGACAGCAATCCACCAAAAGAGTACTGAATAGCCAGCGGGGAGTAGGTGCCGGCAAGATAAGAAATTCGTTCGTTAAATAATTTTTCAGCTAATCCCGCATACAATGTCAATATCGACACTACAGACAAAACCACGTAGAAAAGCAGTATTAGGTTATCTAACAAATCATCTACCTTATCCAAAAGCAATATATCAGTGGTAAAACCTGATATAAAAGCTATCGACAACCAATGCCTGCGTATACGACGCGCGGTTTTTGATGACTCCAACTTTTCATTTATTTTTTGTGTCAGTTGTGACATAGCTACATAAAAAACTATCTAAAGTCTCTCCACAAAATTGAGCTTACAAATACTCTGTCTCTTGTCGTCATAAACAAGATGAGAATAATATTGAAGCCGGTTCAAGATTGTTTCGGGTCTTCGTGGCTAATATGGCTGCAAAACTTCGGTTCGTCTTCTGTGAACGACAGTTCACAGAAGACTCCACCTCGTTTTTCGCTCATATTTTTAGCAACTCCGGACCTCGATGAGACTCCAAACAATTTCTAACAATTCTTTAGAAACTAAACAATTCTATCAACCATCCAAAAAATAATCACGTTAAAAACCATGACCGTACCGTTACTATGGCAGAACCGGCTTTCTTTATAAACTTCAGCAAACGCTGTACGACTGGTTTTTACTCACACCAAGGATTACGTCTCCAAAAAGCGAGGTACTACGTTGATAGTAATTTCCCTAGTATCATAAATTGGAGTTGTATCATCATCCTCTACTCCTATGGCACACTGTAGTGTGTAAACACGTTGTCCACCAAGTGGTGTAGTTATTTCTTCACCGGTATTTGTAAATAAATTAAAAGGATTAGGCCTTCCATCAAGCTGACCACTTATGGAACAAGCAGATGGGTCACCATCTACTTCCCAACTTATCTGCACTTGCTCATCAAACCTGACCAAGATCCTATCAGCTGTAAAAGAAGATATGGTAGCCGTTGCCACACCAATATCCACATCAGCGGTTGGAAGATTGGGGTCAATGTTAAACTGCCTAACTGCAGAGAAAGCTACACCGGCACTGTTTTCAGCAAAAACACTGAACCGGATTAATCCCGGAGGTAGATTTCCACGTAACTGCGCAAAGTTATCACCTATATTTAGAGCAGTAAGATTATACTCCGATCTATTGCTATTTATGTTAGGTGTACAACCTGAAGATGTACAATAAACTGTTCCGTATCTGGTTATAGACGCTCCGCCATCGTCAACAATAACTCCACCAAGCATTGCCTCCCCTGTGTTTGTATCTGGGTTAAAAGTTAGGTTTGACACTGTTGCCTGACCAAGCTGTGGTACAACCGACCCTACAACATGACTTCTCACCTCTGAAAAACCTATACCCGCTGAGTTTTCAGCATATGCAACGTAGTAGATAACACTACCTACCGTTGGTAGATCAAAGCGGAAATGATCAAAACTACCCAGTCTAAGATCTGCACCCATGCTCTCATCGAGACAGTTTCGAGTCGTCGTTGCCTCGGACTCTACTTCACTCCAACAAGTTCCACGTCTAAGTATTGGCACACGACCGTTGTCTGTTATATTGCCACCTATACGAGCAGTACCTGCCGTCAGGTCGGTATCATTGTAGGTTGGAGCGCTTAAAACCGGCTCATATGGGTCACAATTCGGTGCTTCCACGTTTAATACATTTACGGGCCCACTAGTTAAACCATTACCACTGGCTAGCAAATAGTATCGATACGACTGACCGCTATC